>NZ_AEWE02000062.1:0-43723 GCF_000190455.2 Pseudomonas sp. TJI-51 | reverse complement strand
CGCAGGCATGCGGCTGGTGGGCGTGGGCAACACGGTTGACCGCAGCCACGACCTCGGCGGCACCGACCAGCGCATCCTTGCGCAAGTGCATGGGGGTGGGGCCTGCATGTGCTTCTACACCGGTCAGCACCAGGTCGAACCATTTCTGCCCCAGGCAGCCCTGTACCACGCCGATGGTCGTGCGCTGGTCTTCCAGTATCGGGCCTTGCTCGATATGCGCTTCGAAGTAGGCACCCACGGCATGCCCGGTAGGTACGCGCGGGCCGGCATAGCCGATGCGCTGCAGCTCGGCCCCCACCGACAGGCCCTGGTCATCGACCTTGTCCAGGGTCTGCTGCAGGTCGAACTTACCGGCGAATACCCCAGAACCCATCATGCACGGTGGAAAGCGCGAGCCTTCTTCATTGGTCCACACCACCACTTCCAGTGGGGCTTCGGTGGTCAGCTTCAAGTCGTTGAGGGTACGCATGACTTCCAGGCCGGCCATGACCCCGTAGCAGCCATCGAACTTGCCACCGGTGGGCTGGGTGTCGATGTGGCTGCCGGTCATGACAGGCGGCAGGGCCGGGTTGCGGCCGGGGCGGCGGGCAAAAATGTTGCCGATGGCGTCGACGCTGACGGTGCAGCCGGCTTCTTCGCACCAGCGTACGAACAGGTCGCGGGCCTGGCGGTCAAGGTCGGTCAGGGCCAGGCGGCACACGCCGCCCTTGGCGGTGGCGCCGAGCCGGGCCAGGTCCATCAGCGATTGCCAGAGGCGTTCGCGGCTGACCAGCGGGCCTTGGGCAAGCAGGTGCTGCGGGGGATCGATGCGGGTGTTCATGGTTCATCTCTCCTGAAAGTATCGGGTTGCTGGTACCGGCCTCTTCGCGGGCTTGCCCGCTCCCACAGGTCCTGCATAGTCCTTGGAAGAGGCCGGTACAGAAAAGCAGGTCTGGGTCAGGCACTCAGGGCCAGATAACGGTTCTTGATACTCGGGTCCTCACGGAACTGCGCCGCACTGCCCTGGTAGGCAACCCGACCCTGCTCCAGCACGTAGTGGCGGTCTGCAAGGGCATCGCAGACCATCAGGTTCTGCTCCACCAGCAGGATCGACAGCCCTTCGTCCTTGATGCGCCGCAGAATCTTCACCAGCTCGTCGACAATCACCGGCGCCAGACCTTCAGTCGGTTCATCGAGGATCAGCAGCTTGGGCCCGTTGAGCAGCGCGCGGGCGATGGCCAGCATCTGCTGCTCGCCACCGGACAGCGCGAAGCCACCGTTACGGCGCCGCTCCTTCAGCCGCGGAAACATGCTGTACACGTCCTCCAGCTGCCAGCGACTGGTCTTGCGCACGGCGATCTTCAGGTTCTCCTCGACACTGAGCTGGCGGAAAATGCCGCGGTGCTCTGGCACCAGGGCAATGCCCAGCCGGGCAATGTCGAAGATTTCACGGCCGACCAACTGTTGGCCGTTGAAGCTGATCTGCCCCTGCCGAGGGCGAACGATGCCAAGAATGCTGCGCAAGGTGGTGGTCTTGCCGGCACCGTTGCGCCCAAGCAGTGTGACCAGTTCGCCTGCCTCGACCTTGAGCGAGACGCCTTCGAGCACATGGCTCTTGTCGTAGTAGGAATGGATCGAATCGACGTTGAGCATCAGGCGGCCTCACCAAGGTATGCAGTGCGCACGCGTTCGTCGTTGCGCACCTGTTCAGGGGTACCCTCGACCAGGATCTGGCCGTGGCTCATTACCGTGATGCGCTGGCTGATCGACATGACGATGCTCATGTTGTGCTCGATCAACAGCACGGTATGGTCACGGCCCAGGTCGCTGATCAGGTCGGTCATGACCGGGATGTCATCAATGCCCATGCCCGAGGTGGGTTCGTCGAGCATCAGCAGGGTCGGCTTGGCGCAGATGGACATGCCCACTTCCAGCACACGTTGCTGGCCGTGCGACAGCTCGCCGGCGAGGGTGTTGGCGCGGCCAGTCAGCTGCAGGCGCTCCAGTACCTGGTCGGCGGTGTTCCAGTGGCTGCGCTTATGCTCGACGCTACGCCAGAAGTTCAGCGCGCCCAGGCCATCGCGGCCCTGGGCCGCCAGGCGCAGGTTCTCGCGTACCGACAGGTTCTGGAACAGGCTGGTGAGCTGAAACGAACGCGCCATGCCCAGTGCCACACGGCCGTGGGACGGCTTGCGGACGATGTCCTGGCCATTGAACAGGATCTTGCCGGCGGTGGCCTGGCGCTCACCGGTCAGGCAGTGGAACAGGCTGGTCTTGCCGGCGCCGTTGGGCCCGATAACGGTGTGAATGGTGCCGGCGCGCACGTTGAGGTCCACGCCCGCGACCGCCTTGAACGGCCCGTATGCCAACTCCAGCTGGCGGGTTTGCAGGAGGTAGTCGCTCATCACAAGGTCTCCTTGGTCTTGGCCTGGGGTTTGTCGTGGGAGGCACGGCTAGCGAGCAGGCGCTTGGCCAGTTCGGCCAGGCCGCCCCACAGGCCACCGCGCATGAACACCACGACCAGGATCAGGATCACCCCAAGCAGCATCAGCCAGCGTGGCCACAGTTCGGACAGCACATCGCCCAACAGCACGATGGCACCGGCCCCCAGCAGCGAGCCGAACAGCGAGCCGGTACCGCCGACAATGGTCATGATCAGAATGTTCTCGCTCATCATCAGGTCGATGTTCGACAGCGGCGCAAAATGCAGCAGCATGGCGTACAGCGCCCCGGCAATCCCGGTGATGGCGCCCGACAGCATGAACACCAGGATCTTGAAATGGCGGGTGTCATAGCCGATGGCAGCAGCGCGGGTCTCGTTCTCGCGGATGGCCAGCAGGGTGCTGCCGAACGGCGAGCGAATGACCCGCAGGGCGCCGGCGAAGATCAGCAGGAACAGCACGGCGACAAACACATAGAAGTGCCGCGGGTCGGCCAGGTCGACCAGCATATGGCCGGCGATCTCGATGTTCGGCCGTGGTACGTCGAGCAGGCCGTTGTCGCCGCCGGTCCAGCCACTGAGGGTATAGGCCAGGAAGTAGGCCATCTGGCTGAAGGCCAAGGTCAGCATGACGAAGTAGATGCCCGTGCGGCGTATGGCCAGGGCGCCCACCAGCAGCGCGAGGAAGGCGCCGAATACAGCGGCGCCAAGCAGCGCGGCGAACATGCCCCACTGCAGGTGGATCATCAGCAATGCCGCGCCATAGGCGCCCACACCAAAGAAGATGCCTTGGCCGAACGACAGCAGGCCGGTGTAGCCCAGCAACAGGTTGCAAGCCAGCGCGGCCAGGGCAAAGATCAGGATTTCAGTGGCCAGGGTGGCTGATGGCAGCAGCAACGGCAGCGCCACCAGGCTGGCGACCACCAGCAACAGCAGTGCCGGGGCACGGCCCCTGGCGACTGGCAAAGGGTTTTTTTCACTCATCTCAGGCTCTCCCGAACAGGCCATACGGACGCACCAGGATCACCGCCGCCATGGCGCCGTAGATCATCAGGCTGGCGCCTTGTGGCCATAGGCTGGTCATCATGCTTTGCACCACACCCACCAACAGGCCGCCGACCAGCGCACCGCCAAACGAGCCCATGCCGCCGATCACCACCACCACGAAGGCGATGCCGAGGATTTCCGGGCCGACGAAGGGCTGGGCACCGCGCAGCGGCGCGAACAGCACACCGGCCACGCCGGCCAGGCCTACGCCCAGGGCGAATGTCAGGGAGAACAGGCGGAATATATTGGTACCCAGCAGCGACACGGTTTCGGTGCTCTCGCTGCCGGCCCGCACCAGGGCGCCGAAGCGGGTGCGTTCCAGTAGCAGCCACAGGCCAACGCCGATCAGTGCGGCAAAACCGATCAGGAACAGGCGGTAGTACGGGTAGATGAAGTCACCCAGGATCAACACCCCTCGCAGCTCGGGCGGCACGGCGATGTTCTTGCCCACCGGGCCCCAGATCAGCACCGAGGCTTCCTGAATGATCAGGGCGATGCCAAGGGTAACGAGGATCTGGAAGGTGTGTGGCAGGTGATAGATGCGTTTGATCAACAGGCGCTCGACCGCCCAGGCCAGGGCGGCCACCACCAGAGGGGCGATCAGCAGCGCCAGCCAGAAGCTGCCGGTGATGGCCACGGCGGTGTAGCACAGGTAGGCGCCAAGCAGAAAGAACGCACCATGGGCGAAGTTGACGAAGTTGAGCAAGCCGAAAATGATCGTCAGGCCTACGGCGATGAGGAAGTAGATCATCCCCAGGCCCAGGCCGTTGAGCAGTTGGAACAGGTACAAATCGAGCATGAGCGTGCCCTCGACAGCGCGCGGCGCGGCTGCCTGTACGAGTGTGAGTGACTAACGCCGCGGCTTCAGGCCAAGGCGCAACCGGTGTGGTCGGGCTCGACGAACGAGCGGCCCGAGCTGATGACTTCGGCCAGGTCGTCTTCGTCGCGCATCTGCCCTTGGGGCTTGCCGCGCAGCAGGTAGTAATCCTTGAGCACCTGGTGGTCGCCCGGGCGGATCAGCTCGTCGCCGGTCGGCCCCTGGAAACGCATGCCCTGCAGTGCTGCAGAGACGGCGGCCCCGTCCAGGCTGCCGGCCTTGACGATGGCTTCGAGCATGACCTTGGTGCCGATGTAGTCGGCGGCCAGCGGGTAGTTGGGGTTGATGCCGTAGGCCTTGCGGGTGGCGGCAACCAGTTGCTGGTTCAGCGGCGTATCCACCTGGTGCCAGTACTGCGCGCCCAGGTACACGCCTTCGAGCACGTCGCTGCCCAGTTCCTGGAACTGGTCGAGGCCGGCTGACCACACCATCAGCACTTTCATACGGTCCTTGATGCCGAAGTTGACCGCCTGGCGCAGCGCGTTGGAGGCCTGGCTGCCGAAGTTGAGCAGCACCAGCACGTCGGGTTTGGCCGCGATGGCATTGGTGAGGTAACCCGAGAATTCCTGCTCTTGCAGCGAGTGATAGCTGTTGCCGATATGTTCCACGCCCTGCTCGGCGAAGACTTTGCGGGCGTTGTCCAGCAGCGCGTCGCCGAACACGTATTGCGGGGTGATGGTGTACCAGCGCTTGGCCTGCGGGAGTTGGCGAATCATCGGCACCAGGGTTTCGCGGATGGCGCCGTAGGTCGGCACCGACCAGCGGAAGGTCGAGGCGTTGCAGTCCTTGCCGGTGATTTCGTCGGCGCCCACCGGGGTCATGAACACGCCACCGGCCTTGTGTATTTCCTTGGAAACCGCCAGCGCCGAAGACGACAAGGTGCAGCCCTGGAAGAAGCGGGCGCCATCCTGGCCAATGGCTTCCTGTACCTTGCGCACGGCCTTACCGGCGTTGCCTTCGGTGTCGATGACTTTGTACTTGAGCGGGCGCCCCAGCAACTGCGGGTATTCGGCGATGGCCAGGCGCGAGCCCATGTCGGCGTACTTGCCGTAGCTGGCGAAGGCACCCGACATGGACTTGAGCCCATAGAAGGTCAACGGTTGATCGGCGAATGCCCGGTGTGCTCCCAAGGGGAGGCTACCGAAGGCACCCAGGGCAAGGCCTGCCTTGAGCAGGGTACGTCTTTGCATGGGTAACTCCTTGGTTGTGGTTATTAGGCAGGAGTGGCAATGACAAAGCGGGTACGGCCGGGCCTGTGAGCAGGCCTCTTTCCAGGCGGATCAGTGGTGGTGGTTGAACTCCAGCAGGAAGTGGCGGGCGACCTCGCCCTCCAGTGCGGTCATGTGGTGTTCGGCGTCGCACATGTGCTCGTGCATCAGCCGGCGTACGCTGGGCTCGTCACTGGCGCGCAGGGCGCTCAGCAGTTGTTTGTGGTAGTCGATGTTGGCTGCGGCGAACTGCTGGCGCTTGGGCAGGTAGGCCTTTTTCAGCACCACCAGGTCGCGCAGCAGGTCGTTGAGGAACACCGCCATAAAGCGCAGCAACGGGTTGGGGCAGCGGTGGGCCAGCAGGGTGTGGAACTCCAGCTCCGCCAGGCGCTGTTCGCGCTGGCCCTCTTCGCTGTCTTCCGGCGCACTGCAGAAATCGATGTTGGCCTCAAGCGCGGCATAGTCCGCTTCGCTCAGCTGGCCCATTACCGACACTGCCAACTCGACCTCGATGACTTTGCGCAGCTGGTACACCTGCTCGCCGTCCAGGTGCTGAAAGTGCAGGTAGTTGCGCAGCGCTCGGCTGGCGGGCTCGGTGCCGACCTCGGCCAGGTAGGCACCACCGGCAGGGCCGGTGCGGGTGCTGACCAGGCCTTCGACCTCAAGAGCCTTGAGTGCCTCGCGGGCAGTGCCCTTGGAGCACTCGAAGTGTTCCATCAGTTCACGCTCGGTGGGCAGGCGGTCGCCGGGGTGCAGCGCTTCGGTGACGATCGAGCGCTTGACCGATTCGACGATCACATCCGACAGCTTTTGGCGCCTGCGTTTGGGTTTGAGCATTTCGCTATTTTTCATATTTATGCGGATAAATAGGATTTAGCGAATTTTGCCGGGGTGGGTCAATGCTGGGGGAGGGGGAGGGGTCGTATTTGGTGTGAAAGGGTCGGGGAGGGATATGTGAAGAGGTGTATGGACTGCAGACCCTGTGGGTGCGGGTAAACCTGCTCCCACAGGGCTCTTTGTTCAGCCTTGGCGGCCAGGACCTTGCTGCAGGTGGGCCTGGCTGCAATACCACTCGTTGCCCTGCTGCAGCGCCCGATCATTGGGCAGGTGCACGCCGCAATGGGCGCAGCGCACCATCGTCAGTGGCGCATCGAGCTTGGCGTCGGGGCGCGACTGCTGGCTGATTTTGAATTTGCGCCACAGCCAGAACGCGGCGGCGATCAGGGCGATCCAGAAAAGTAGGCGAACCATGGTGTCCAGCTTGTTGATGGAAGAAGCCGACAGTCTAGGATGCAGCCAATAAAAAAGGGAGGCCCAAGGCCTCCCTTTCATTTACCGCGGTCGGTCAATCGAACAGACCAAAGGTCATGTAGCTGAACCAAGAGCGGTCTTTCTCGGCCTCTTTCGGGCCCTCGGGCACGATCGGGTCGCCGTTTTCATCCTTGGGCAGCAGCTCTTGCGGCATCTCGTCGCGCGCGTCCTGGAACTGCTTGACCACGTCCTGATTGGCGCGGGTTTCACCCGGCGGCAGCGGCGTGTCGGTCTCGATCAGGCCCAGGGTGGCCTTGGACAGCCAGCCGCGGCCGTCAGACTCGGTCTGCTTGGGCTGGAACTCGCCATCGACCAGGCTTGGGTGGTCCGGGTAGTTGAGCTTGAGGGTTTCCAGGCTGGTGGCGGCCAGTTCGTCCAGGTGCATCTTCTGGTACGACTCGACCATTACCGCCAGGCCGTCGCCGACCGAAGGCGTTTCCTGGAAGTTCTCGACCACGTAGCGGCCACGGTTGGCGGCAGCCACGTAAGCCTGGCGGCTCAGGTAGTAGTCGGCCACGTGGATTTCGTACGACGCCAGCAGGTTGCGCAGGTAGATCATGCGCTGCTTGGCATCGGGCGCGTAGCGGCTGTTGGGGAAGCGGCTGGTCAGCTGGGCGAACTCGTTGTACGAGTCGCGGGCAGCACCCGGGTCACGCTTGGTCATGTCCAGCGGCAGGAAGCGCGCCAGCAGGCCACGGTCCTGGTCGAACGAGGTCAGGCCCTTGAGGTAGTAGGCGTAGTCCACATTCGGGTGCTGCGGGTGCAGGCGAATGAAGCGCTCGGCAGCCGACTTGGCCGCCTCGGGCTCGGCGTTCTTGTAGTTGGCGTAGATCAGCTCGAGCTGCGCCTGGTCGGCATAACGGCCGAACGGGTAGCGCGACTCCAGGGCCTTGAGCTTGTTCACGGCGCTGGTGTAGCTGGAGTTGTCCAGATCAGCCTGGGCCTGCTGGTACAGCTCGGCCTCGCTGAGGTTCTCGTCGATGACTTCCTTATTCGAGGAACAGGCCGCGGTGAGCCCAAGGATGGCGATCAGCAGCAGGTGTTTCACTTGCATGGCGGCTTGCGTCCCTTTGACGGCCGCTGTTTTGGGCGGTGCCGTCCTGTTATGATGAGCGCCCCGGCCAACCCCGGGACAAAAGAAGCCGTATTTAACCACAAGCTCGCAGCCGAAACCAAAGGCTGTGCGCCCGCCGAATCGAGCATGTCCGAGATCATTCAACTTAGCGCAGAGGTCCCGTCCGAATTGGGCGGCCAACGCCTCGACCAGGTCGCCGCCCAATTGTTCGCCGAGTACTCGCGTTCGCGGCTAACTTCGTGGATCAAAGAGGGCCGCCTGACGGTCGATGGTGCCGTCGTGCGCCCTCGCGACCTCGTTCACGGTGGCTCCCAGCTTGCCCTGCAGGCCGAACAGGAAGCCCAGGGTGAGTGGGTAGCAGAAGATATCGAACTGGATATCGTCTACGAAGACGACCACATCATGGTCATCAACAAGCCCGCCGGGCTGGTCGTGCACCCGGCTGCCGGGCACGCCAGCGGCACCCTGCTCAATGCGCTGCTGCACCACGTGCCAGACATCGTCAACGTACCGCGTGCGGGTATCGTTCATCGCCTGGACAAGGACACCACCGGGCTGATGGTGGTGGCCAAGACCCTGCAGGCGCAGACCAAGCTGGTCGAGCAGATGCAGGCGCGCAAGGTCAGCCGCATTTATGAGTGCATCGTCATCGGCGTGGTCACCGCCGGTGGCAAGATCGACGCCCCGATCGGTCGCCACGGCGGCATGCGCCAGCGCATGGCGGTCACCGACGGCGGCAAGCCAGCCGTCAGCCACTACCGGGTGCTCAAGCGCTTCCGCTCGCACACCCATGTACGGGTCAAGCTGGAAACCGGCCGCACCCACCAGATCCGCGTGCACATGGCTCATGTGGGCTTTCCGCTGGTCGGCGACCAGACCTACGGTGGCCGCTTCCGCATTCCGCCGGCTGCCAGCCCAACCATGGTCGAGGCAGTGAAAAGCTTCCCGCGCCAGGCGCTGCACGCGCGGTTCCTTGCCCTGGCCCACCCGATCACCGGTGAAGTCATGAAGTGGGAGTCGCCACTGCCCGACGACTTCGTCTGGTTGCTGTCGCTGCTCAACCAGGACCGTGAGAGCTTCATCGGATGAGTGACCTGGCGCAGACGCTGCTGTTTCCCGACTGGCCAGCCCCGGCCTCGGTACGCGCCTGTGTCACCACCCGTCAGGGCGGTGTGAGCCTGCCGCCCTACGCCACGTTCAACCTGGGTGACCATGTGGGGGATGACCCTGCCGCGGTTGCCGAAAACCGTCGCCGCCTGCGCGAGCAGTTCGCCATCCAGCCAGCCTGGCTCAAGCAGGTGCATGGGCTGGAGGTGGCGGATGCCAACCCGGCCGTGGTAGCCGAGGCCGATGCCAGCTGCACCAGCCAGCCCGGCATTGCCTGCACCGTGATGACGGCCGACTGCCTGCCTGTACTGTTCTGTGACCGTGCGGGCACCCGCGTGGCGGCGGCGCATGCGGGCTGGCGCGGGCTGGCGGGTGGCGTGCTGGAAGCCACCCTCGACCGCCTGGCGCTGGCGCCCCAGGAGGTGCTGGTGTGGCTGGGGCCGGCGATCGGGCCCAAGGCCTTCGAAGTGGGGCTGGAAGTGCGCGATGCCTTTACTGCCGTGCACCCTGAAGCCGCCCGGGCTTTTGTCGAGGGCGAGCGGCCAGGCAAGCTGATGGCAGACATCTACGAATTGGCGCGCATTCGCCTGGCGGCCCGTGGGGTATCGGCTGTTTATGGCGGTGGCTGGTGCACGGTCAGTGACGAGCGGTTTTTCTCCTACCGCCGTACGCCGCAGGGTGGCCGCTTCGCTTCGCTGGTGTGGTTGCAGCCGCTCTAGCCTTGATGGGCACCGCCTGCCCCAAGCGCTAATCCAACCCGTTGATCCCGGTCAACCCCGCTACGCTTGAATCTTCCAGAATCAGCCTTATCTATAAAGGCATCTCAGGCAGGTTTCTTTATAAACAGGCGCTGTCCATCGCTCCGACCTGCCCTTTAAAGGAAGGTACACCATGCGAATAGACCGTTTGACCAGCAAGCTGCAACTTGCAATATCCGATGCCCAATCCCTGGCCGTAGGCATGGACCACCCTGCCATCGAGCCCGTGCACCTGTTGCAGGCATTGCTCGAACAGCAGGGCGGCTCGATCAAGCCACTGCTGATGCAAGTGGGCTTCGATATCAATAGCCTGCGCCAGGCACTGGTGAAAGAACTCGACCAGCTGCCGAAAATCCAGAACCCCACCGGCGACGTGAACATGTCGCAGGACCTGGCGCGCCTGCTCAACCAGGCCGACCGCCTGGCCCAGCAAAAGGGCGACCAGTTCATTTCCAGCGAGCTGGTGTTGCTGGCCGCCATGGACGAGAACAGCAAGCTGGGCAAGTTGCTGCTCAGCCAGGGTGTCAGCAAAAAGGCCCTGGAAAATGCCATCAACAACCTGCGCGGTGGCGCGGCGGTGAATGACGCCAACGCCGAAGAGTCGCGCCAGGCGCTGGACAAGTACACCGTCGACCTGACCAAGCGTGCCGAAGAAGGCAAGCTGGACCCGGTCATTGGCCGTGACGACGAAATCCGCCGTACGGTCCAAGTGCTGCAACGCCGTACCAAGAATAATCCGGTGCTGATCGGCGAACCCGGCGTGGGCAAGACCGCCATCGCCGAGGGCCTGGCCCAGCGCATCATCAATGGCGAAGTGCCCGACGGCCTGAAAGGCAAACGCCTGCTGGCGCTGGACATGGGCGCGCTGATTGCGGGTGCCAAGTACCGCGGTGAGTTCGAGGAGCGCCTGAAAGGGCTGCTGAACGAGCTGTCCAAGCAGGAAGGCCAGATCATTCTGTTCATCGACGAACTGCACACCATGGTTGGCGCCGGCAAGGGCGAGGGTGCCATGGACGCAGGCAACATGCTCAAGCCGGCCCTGGCCCGTGGCGAACTGCACTGCGTGGGCGCCACTACGCTGAACGAGTACCGCCAGTTCATCGAGAAAGACGCCGCCCTGGAGCGCCGCTTCCAGAAAGTGCTGGTAGAGGAACCGAGCGAAGAAGACACCATCGCCATCCTGCGTGGCCTGAAAGAACGCTACGAAGTGCACCACAAGGTGGCCATCACCGACGGTGCCATTATCGCTGCGGCCAAACTCAGCCACCGCTACATCACCGACCGTCAGTTGCCGGACAAGGCCATTGACCTGATCGACGAAGCGGCCAGCCGCATCCGCATGGAGATCGACTCCAAGCCGGAAGTGCTCGACCGCCTCGATCGCCGGCTGATCCAGTTGAAAGTGGAATCGCAGGCGCTGAAGAAGGAAGAAGACGAGGCAGCGAAGAAGCGCCTGGAGAAGCTGACCGAAGAAATCGAACGGCTGGAGCGCGAGTATTCCGACCTGGAAGAAATCTGGGCTTCGGAGAAAGCCGAAGTACAGGGCTCGGCGCAGATCCAGCAAAAGATCGAGCAGGCCCGCCAGGAGCTGGAAGCTGCCCGCCGCAAGGGCGACCTGAGCCGCATGGCCGAGCTGCAGTACGGGGTAATCCCGGACCTGGAGCGCAGCCTGCAGATGGTCGACCAGCACGGCAAGACCGAGAACCAGTTGCTGCGCAACAAGGTGACCGAGGAAGAGATTGCCGAGGTGGTGTCGAAGTGGACCGGTATTCCGGTATCCAAGATGCTGGAGGGCGAGCGCGAAAAACTGCTGAAAATGGAAGCGTTGCTGCACCAGCGCGTGATCGGGCAGGGCGAAGCGGTAACCGCCGTGGCCAACGCTGTGCGCCGCTCACGTGCCGGGTTGTCCGACCCCAACCGGCCAAGTGGTTCGTTCCTGTTCCTGGGCCCTACCGGTGTGGGCAAGACCGAGCTGTGCAAGGCACTGGCCGAGTTCCTGTTCGACACTGAAGAGGCCATGGTCCGCATCGACATGTCCGAATTCATGGAGAAACACTCCGTGGCTCGCCTGATTGGTGCGCCACCCGGGTACGTAGGGTACGAAGAGGGCGGTTACCTGACCGAGGCGGTACGGCGCAAGCCCTACTCGGTGGTGCTGCTGGACGAGGTGGAGAAGGCCCACCCGGATGTGTTCAACGTGTTGCTGCAGGTGCTGGAAGACGGCCGCCTGACCGACAGCCACGGGCGCACCGTGGACTTCCGCAATACGGTGATCGTGATGACCTCCAACCTGGGCTCGGCACAGATCCAGGAGCTGGTCGGCGACCGCGAGGCACAGCGTGCGGCAGTGATGGATGCAGTAGGGGCGCACTTCCGTCCGGAGTTCATCAACCGTATCGACGAAGTGGTGGTGTTCGAGCCGCTGGGCCGCGAGCAGATCGCCGGCATTACCGAGATACAGCTGGGCCGCCTGCGCAGCCGCCTGCTGGAGCGCGAGTTGTCGCTGAGCCTGAGCCCGGAAGCGTTGGACAAGCTGATCGCCGTGGGTTACGACCCTGTCTACGGTGCCCGCCCGCTGAAACGGGCGATCCAGCGCTGGATCGAAAACCCGCTGGCGCAATTGATCCTGGCAGGCAAGTTCATGCCGGGGACCGCGATCACTGCCAAGGTGGAAGGCGACGAAATCGTCTTTGGCTGACCTGCTTCACCATGAGCCCCGCGTTTGCGGGGCTTTTTTTTCCTGGCTGCCTGCGCTGGCCTGTTAGGGGGTCATACGTTTACCTGCAGCCTTGAAGCCTGCGCATAACCCTGGAGGAGCGGGTTCACCCGCGAAGAAGCCGGCACCGCCCCAGCAAATTCGGGCTTTCCCAGCCTGTCTGGATAACCCGCTGAAATTTTTGAAATTTTTGCTTGCATCAATAAACGAGTGCCCCTAATATACGCCGCGTTGTCAGGCACTAAGCGAATCATCAGCAGTAACGATGGCCGCAAAACAACTTACAAATCAGTAAGTTGAATGAAAAAAAGTGGTTGACAAGCAAAACGAAGAATGTAGAATAGCCGGCCTCAGCAGCTACAACGCGAAAGCAGCGAAGCTCAAGAGTCCGAAGCGAACACGGTCTTCGGAGTAGCAAATCGGAAAGTAGTACCGAAGTTCAGTTCCGCGATAGCTCAGTCGGTAGAGCAAATGACTGTTAATCATTGGGTCCCTGGTTCGAGTCCAGGTCGCGGAGCCATCTCGGGGTGTAGCGCAGTCCGGTAGCGCGCCTGCTTTGGGAGCAGGATGTCAGGAGTTCGAATCCCCTCACCCCGACCATTTTCCGGGTCGTTAGCTCAGTTGGTAGAGCAGTTGGCTTTTAACCAATTGGTCGTAGGTTCGAATCCTACACGACCCACCATGTAAAGAAGGGCATCTCAAAGAGATGCCCTTTTTTTTGAAAGACCTCGGGGTGTAGCGCAGTCCGGTAGCGCGCCTGCTTTGGGAGCAGGATGTCAGGAGTTCGAATCCCCTCACCCCGACCATTTTTGGGTCGTTAGCTCAGTTGGTAGAGCAGTTGGCTTTTAACCAATTGGTCGTAGGTTCGAATCCTACACGACCCACCATGCAAAAAAGGGCATCTCCTACGAGATGCCCTTTTTCTTTGCCTCGGGAAAATGCACCCTTGCCTTGTTGGAGCGGGTAAAACCCGATCCAACAAGGGGCAAATCAAGGCCTTGAGCCTGTTGCAGCCTCTGGGGGGGGCTGGCCGGCGATGAGGCCTGTACAGGCAGCCTCTATTGCATGTGTGTCAGTGCAACTTCAACCGCGGCTCGGTACCCCGGCCAATCTTGCTGCCCAACATCATCAATGCCGTACGGAAGAACCCGTACAACGCCATCTGGTGCATGCGGTACAGCGACACATAGAACATCCGCGCCAGCCAGCCTTCCAGCTTCACGCTGCCCATCAGGTTACCCATCAGGTTGCCCACCGCCGAGAAACGCGACAGTGAAACCAGCGAGCCGTAGTCCTTGTAGGCATACGTGGGCAGCGGCTTGTTCTCCAGCCGTGCTTTAAGGCTTTGCGCCAGCATCGACGCCTGCTGGTGCGCTGCTTGCGCGCGTGGCGGTACATTGCGGTCGCTGTCTGGCTGCGGGCACGCCGCACAGTCGCCAAAGGCGAAAATGTTGTCGTCGCGGGTGGTTTGCAGGGTAGGGCGTACCACCAGCTGGTTGATGCGGTTGGTTTCCAGGCCATCGATGTCCTTGAGGAAACCGGGCGCACGGATACCGGCCGCCCACACCTTCAAACTGGCCTGGATCACCTCGCCGTCCTTGGTTTTCAGGCCGTCTTCGGTGACTTCGCTGACAGCGGCATTGGTCATTACCTTGACCCCGAGTTTTTCCAGGGTCTTGTGCACCGGTACGCTGATGCGCTCCGGTAGCGCCGGCAGAACGCGCGGGCCGGCCTCAATGATGGTGATGTGCATGTCCTTGGGCTGGATGCGGTCCAGGCCATAGGCCGCCAGCTCGTGGGCCGCGTGGTGCAGCTCGGCCGCCAGCTCCACACCGGTGGCGCCCGCACCCACAATGGCTACGCTGATTTTCTCGCTGGCCACGTCGCCGGCGTGGGCACGCAGGTAGTGGTTGAGCAGTTGCTGGTGGAAGCGCTCGGCTTGCTTGCGGGTGTCCAGGAACAGGCAGTGCTGCGCCGCGCCCAGGGTGCCGAAGTCGTTGGTATTGGAGCCCACGGCAATGACCAGAGTGTCGTAACCCAGGGTACGTGCAGGCAACAGCTCGCGGCCCTCTTCGTCCAGGGTGGCGGCCAGTTGGATCTGCTTGCCTTCACGGTCCAGGCCGCTCATGCGCCCCAGCTGGAAGTTGAAGTGGTTCCACTTGGCCTGGGCCACGTAGTTCAGTTCGTCTTCCGAGGAGTTCAGCGAGCCGGCGGCCACTTCGTGCAGCAATGGCTTCCAGATGTGCGTGAGGTTGGTGTCGACCAGGGTGACATCGGCCTGCTTGCGCTTGCCCAGGGTTTTACCCAGGCGGGTCGCCAGTTCCAGGCCGCCGGCGCCGCCGCCGACAATCACGATGCGATGAGTCATGGGGATATCTCATAAGGTTTACGGAATGCTTGCCCTTTGGGGGCGGCCGCAAACTGCACGAGGGGAGGGCGAGCGCAAGGCAGCTCATAGCACCAGTCCACTCAGCAGGCGGCTGACAAGGCCCAACCCGATGGTCACGGCCACCACCAGCACAAGGAGCAGCCATGGCCGGAAGGGCCGGCGCTCGACTTGGTGCTGAGGGGCTCGCAGATACTCATCGACACGACGCTGATCTTCCGGGTTCAGGCGGCTGGTCATGGTAGGGCCTCGTCAGGTAGACGTAAGAGACTGCACAAACGCTACAGCGTTCGTGCAAGCGCTTGAAACAAATGATAATGCTTTCTATCCCTGGCGCCGAGTGTACGCCATCGCAAACACTCGCTGCACTGGATCAAAGACTGATGCCAACGTCGAAGACGATGCTGCGCCCCAGGTTGCTGCGCAGGAAATCCGGCGCATCGGGGTGGGCGAACAGCACGCGGGCAAAGGTTGGCCCGACCAGCGACAGCGAGCGCCAGCCCTGGCGCAGGTATTCGGTGGGCGGCGGGAAGTGGGTGTTCAGGTCCAGCACCTCGCGCTTGAGGCTGGAAAACGCAATGATGTCCAGCTCGTTCAGCTCCAGCCCGCGCTCGCGATAGTTGCGCGCCTTCTTGCGCAAGGTGGGCGCCAGCCGCCCGAGCAGTTCGGTGGCACTGATGCGCCGTGGGCGGGCTTCGCGGCGCACCAGCTGCGCCAGGGAAAATGCACTGCGCCGGCGCTGCAGCTCCTCGCGCCATTCATCATTCAGGCGGCGGCCCTCGTCGAGCACGAAAAACACCTCGAAGGCGGCGTCGCGAAACAGCACGTCGGGCGGCTCTTGCCCGGCCGGGGTGAAGTCTTCGCTGCGGTAGGGAATGTTCAGCCCCTGCAACAGGCGCTGGCACACCCACCGCTCCCGCTCCCACTTGCGGGCGTTGGAGAGGAAGGCATTGGCTTGTTCGGCCTGAATGGTCAGCAGGCGCAGGTAGTCGGAGTCATCCATGCACACAAGCTTAGCCGTTAATCGATGACAGCAAGAGGCACGCATGCGGCCGCAGGCCATCCGCCGCAAAGGGGCCGGGAAGTTTGCGTGTACACTGCCCTTATCCACAGGCCGGCAGGGGGCATTATTCAGGTGATCAGCGCACAGGTGTTGTCTGGCACCACCCTGAGCCTTGGCTGGCTGGGTTACGTGCCGCTGCTGGCCTGGGCCGCCAGCCAGGTTCGCTGGGTGGAACTGCTTACCGACCGGCGCCGCCAGCACCTGCTGTTTGGCACGGTGTTCTGCCTGTTCGCGTTGTGGCTGGTAAGGCGCGATTTCGATACCGGCGTGGCGTACCACTTCATCGGCATGACGGCGGTTACCCTGTTGCTGGACTGGCCACTGGCCGTGCTGGGCGGTTTCATGGCCCAGCTGGGCCTGCTGGTGCTGGGGCGCCAGGACCTGGCGGCGTTGGGGGTCAATGGTCTGTTGCTGGTGGGTTTGCCGGTGCTGATCACCGAGGTGTGCGCCCTTGTAGTGGAGCGGGCACAACCGCGAAACCTGTTCGTCTACATCTTCTGCTCAGGGTTTTTCCCTGCCGCACTCACGGTGCTGGTCTGCGTGCCGGTGGCGCTGGGGCTATTGTGGCTGGACGGGCGCTTTGCGCTGCCAGAGTGGCTTGGCGACTTTGTTGGTTACCTGTGGCTGATGATGTTCCCCGAAGCGTTCATCAACGGCATGGTGATCAGTGCGCTGGTGGTGTTTTGCCCGGACTGGCTGGAAACCTTCAACCGCACGCGGT
This sequence comes from Pseudomonas sp. TJI-51, assembly GCF_000190455.2. Taxonomy (NCBI): domain Bacteria; kingdom Pseudomonadati; phylum Pseudomonadota; class Gammaproteobacteria; order Pseudomonadales; family Pseudomonadaceae; genus Pseudomonas; species Pseudomonas sp. TJI-51. The sequence continues at coordinate 27,035 of NZ_AEWE02000062.1, read as the reverse complement.
ATTTGCAGGCGCCGTGGAAGGACGATGAGCACTGAGCCCGCAGGCTAGGCCGGTGCATCATCGCCTGGCCCGGCAGGTGGATCAGTTCAATGCCGCGACTCCAGGTCACCTGAATACAGCTCGTCCTCGGACTCCTGCGCCCCAGGAATCTTGTGTTCCTCCGCAGCCCAGGCACCCAGGTCGATCAGCTTGCAGCGGTCTGAGCAGAACGGCCGGAACGCGCTTTTCTCGGTCCATTCCACAGGTGCGCCACAGGTCGGGCAATCGACGGTCAATGGCTGGCTCATGGCTGGCCTCCTTTCAAAGTCAGGTAAAAGTGGTGCAGGCGGTCAATCTGCTCATGCAGCGCGGCGAGGTCGCCGTCATTGACCAGCACATCGTCGGCATGGCGCAAGCGTTCCTCACGGGCCAGTTGGGCCTTCAGGATCGCCTGCACCTGCTCGGTACTGGTGTTGTCCCGGGCCAGGGTACGCGCCACTTGCAGCGCCTGCGGCGCATCGATCACCAGCACGCGCTGGGTCTTGTGGTGCTGCCCCGACTCGATCAGCAGCGGCGACACGTAGATCGCATACGGCGACTCTGCCTTGGCCAGGTAGCTGAAAATCTCTTGCCCGATCAGCGGGTGCAGCAGTTGCTCCAACCATTTGCGCTGCGCGGGGTCGGCGAAAATCAGCTGGCGCAGCGCGGCACGGTCGAGCTGGCCATCGGCCTGCAGCACCCCCGCGCCAAAGCGCTCGACAATGCTGGCCAGGGCCGGGCGGCCGGGCTCGACCACCCAGCGCGCAGCCTGGTCGGCGTCGACCAGGTGCACGCCAAGCTCGACGAAGCGCTCGGCGGCGGCGCTTTTGCCGCTGCCAATGCCGCCAGTCAGCCCGAGAATCCAGGGGGTAAACGCCGCAGTGGTCATCAGTATCCCAGCAGTTGCAGGTAAGAGGCGTATATTTCATCACCCCAGAGCACGGCAATCCACCCCGCAATGGCCAGATAAGGGCCAAACGGCATCGCCGCGCCTAGTGCGTGCCGGTGCAAATGCAACAAGCACAGGCCAACCAGCGCCCCGACCACCGACGACAACAGCAGCGTCAACGGCAGCACCTGCCAGCCACCCCAGGCGCCGATCAGCGCCATCAGCTTGAAGTCGCCATAACCCATGCCTTCCTTGCCGGTGACCAGCTTGAACAGCCAGTACACCGACCACAGGCAGAGGTAACCCGCCACCGCCCCCCATACCGCACTGCCCAGCGGCACATACACGGCAAAGGCGTTGACGATCAGCCCCAGCCACAGCATCGGCAGCACCAGTACGTCCGGCAACAGCTGGTGATCGGCATCGATCAGGCTCAGGGCCAGCAGGCACCAGGTCAAGGGCAATGCCAGCAATGCCTCGGCTGACGCACCAAAACGCCAGGCCACCAGCAGCGACAGCAGCGCACTGGCCACTTCCACCAGTGGGTAACGCGGGCTGATGCGGGCCTTGCAGGCAGAGCAGCGCCCACGCAAGGCCAGGTAGCTGAGCACTGGAATGTTCTGCCACGGGCGAATCGGGTGTGCGCACTGCGGGCAGCGCGAAGCGGGCAGGCACAGGTCGAAGCGCGGGTGCTGCGTAGTCGGCAGCCCCAGAACCTGCTGCGCTTCACGCTGCCATTGGCGCTCCAGCATGATCGGCAGGCGGTACACCAGCACATTCAGAAAGCTGCCTACCAGCAGGCCGAGCACGCTCGCCAGGGTGTAGAAGTACGCCGGCTGTTCAGCCAGCAAGGTCCATAAAGTCATGTTCAGATCAAGCTACCCAACTGGAAGATCGGCAGGTACATCGCCACTACCAGGCCACCCACCAGCAAGCCCAGGACCAGCACGATGGCCGGCTCCAGCAAGCTGGTCAACTGGTCCAGCGCCTGGCTGACCTGTTCCTCATAATGGCTGGCGGCTTTGTCCAGCATCGTGTCCAGCGTGCCGCTGGCTTCACCGATGGCCGTCAGTTGCACCAGCAAGGGTGGAAACAGCGGCTCACCCGCCATCGCCTGGTTCAGCCCCTGCCCATTGGCCATACCCTGGCGCAAGCGCAGCACCGCCTGTTCATGCAACTGGCCCCCGGTTACCCGCGCCACCGTACCCAGGGCATCCAGCAAGGGCACCCCGGCCGCATAAGCGGTTGCCAGGCTACGCGCAAAGCGCGCCAACGCCGCCTGCCCCAGCAGCGTGCCGAATACCGGCAAGCCCAACACCAGGCGCCCGAGCCACAACCGCGCAGGCGCATGCCGGCGGCACAGCTGGCGCCCGGCAAAACCTAGCACCAGGCCCAGCGCCAGCAACATCGGCGCAAACCGGCCGAACCCTGTGGACAAGTCGATCACCCACTGGGTAAATGCCGGCAATTGCGCGCCCATGCCTGCGAACATGTCCTCGAACCTGGGTATTACCTCCAGCAACAACACCGCCGACACGCCCAACCCGGTCAGCAACAGCAGCAACGGGTAGACCATCGCCTTGCGCACCTTCTTCTGCAGCGCCCGCCGCTGTTCCAGCATGCCTGCCAGCTGCTCCAGTTGCCGGTCCAGCGTGCCCGACTGTTCGCCCACCCGTACCAGGTTGCAGTACAGCGCATCGAACCAGCCCGGGTGGCGTTGCAATGCATTCGCCAGCCCCAGGCCCGCAGCTACATCCTGTTTCAATCTAACCAGCAGCGCAGCCAGGGCGGCACTACAGCCACTGCGCCCCATCACCTCGAACGCCTGCAACAGCGGCACCCCGGCCTTGAGCAAGGTCGCCAACTGCCGGCTGAAACCTGCCGGGTCGGCCTTTTCCCGGCGCTTTGGCAGCTTGAGGCCAAGCCCGCTGGCCGGCCGCAAACTGGCCACGTTGATGCCTTGGCGAATCAACCCGGCACGTACATGGGCCGGGCTGGGCCCAGGCGTTTGGCCACTGACCGGCGCGCCATTGGCGTCGGTGCCGTGCCAGCTGTAGAGGGGGGTGGTAGTGGTCATGCGAAGGTCCTTTTGTTGCCCGTGCGACAAGCCTGGAAACAGCTTGCCGCGCCTATGCCAGGGCGCGCGTCCATGATGCTCACTAGAGTAGTTCAGCGATGATGAAGCCCAAGCAGGCAGGGGTGACAAAAGGTGACTGTTCAGGCCTACTGCGCCGCTGTCGCTTGGGGCGAGATTGACCCTAACGAGTACGCGTATCAAAAAGGAAACTGTTCATGAAAGGGCAACGCGGTATCACCCTGATCGAACTGATGATCGTTGTGGCGATCATCGGCATTCTGGCGACCATCGCCTTACCGATGTACACCAACCACCAGGCCCGCTCCAAGGCTGCGGCTGGCTTGCTGGAAATCAGCGCCCTGAAAACGGCGATGGACCTGCGCCTGAACGACGGCAAGAATGTAGCCGGCGTAGCCGAACTGGGCGGCCAGCCGGCAACGGCCCATTGCGCGATCACCGCCAACGGCAAGGCGGCCGATAGCAGCGGCAGCCTGGTGTGCACCCTGGTGGACGCACCGGCCACCGTGCTGGGCAAGGCCCTGACGTTGACCCGCTCGGCAACGGGCTGGGCGTGCACCACCGACATCGAAGAAGACCTGGCGCCGAAGGGCTGCAAGGGGGTCTGAGGGCAGGGCAATAAAGTAGTGGAAACAGGGGTTTGCGTAACAGGTGCGAGCAGTGGTACGTTGCGCTACACGCCGGTGTAGCTCAGTCGGTAGAGCAGCGCACTCGTAACGCGAAGGTCGCAGGTTCGATTCCTGTCTCCGGCACCAGTAAAATCAAGGGGTTGCACTCTTTTCGAAGCATCATCATTTAGGCTGTGACAGCAGGATGACAGCAAGTGATGGGTGTTTCTCCACTTTTTTCAGGGCCTACAGATCACTGTGAGTTGCTGAGGGAGAATCACCAATTGAGCAGGAAGCACCCTTCGTTCAGAGAGATTCAGCTTGAGACTGCTGATGATCTGTGGCTCGCCTTGTCTCCTACCAGCACCTTACTCCCCAATGGTTCTTACATTTATCGGGGGCAAGCTGATTCAAGCTGGATGTTGATACCTTCTTTGCTCCGATCTAGAGCTAATCCGCCGGTGGGTTCAAGCGATGCCTTGGAGACTGGGAAGGATCTGCTCTTTCATGAAATTGCGATTCTTCGTCGCTTCGCCAACCATTGCGATAGCGTAGGCATCCAGATCAGCGGAGATTCCCAATATCTTAGGAATGTCGTTCTAGATCCCGGAGCAGCTACCGAGTACCGGCGTTGCCCGTCGAAGTGGCCTTCAGCGGAGATCTTGGATCTCATGGCCCTCGCTCAGCATCATGGAGTGCCAACGCGTCTTCTCGATTGGACGCAAAAGGCCTTCACCGCCGCCTATTTTGCCGCAAGCGGCGCGCTAGCTTTGTACAAGACTTGGTCCCCTGATGACAGGCTGGCTGTGTGGGCGCTGAATCGTAGCCAGGCTGGCTTGCATCCGAATATTGTAATCCATCGTTCGCCCGGAGCCGTGAGCCCGAACTTGGCTGCCCAGAAGGGACTTTTTACCGTCCATCCGCATACAGCGAGCCCAGCGCTAGACGCTGCGAATGGTCTGGAGGGATTTTTGGAAGATATAGCCACCATCCCTCTCGTGAAATTGACTATCCCTGTCCTCGAGTCGGGGCGGTTGATGCAACTGTGCGCCAAAGCGGGATTCAGCGCAGCGAATATCTACCCTTCTGCCGATGGGGCCGGGCGCGCGGTGGTAGATGATCTTTTTCGCGATGCTGCATACGAGCGATGGAATGCGGAAACTATCGTCATGCGATAATGTGCTTCGCGTCTCTGATTCGTAGCACCGTAGTGGTGGAGCAGTTCGCGTGCCGAGCTGTGGCCCGAATGCCCAGGCCGGCGCCAAGCAGTTCCTTTACCCGCTTATGCAACTCCTCGTCCACCGGGCGGCCCTGGTACTTGCCTGCCGCCCTGGCCTTCTGGATACCCTGGGCCTGGCGCTCACGGCGCTGCTCGTAGTCCTTCCGGGCGATCGCCGCCATCATCTCCACCAGCATCGAGTTGATCGCGGCCAACATCCGGCCGGTGAACTCGTCGCCCTGTGTGTCTCGCATACCCTGATGGCTGGTGGGCAGATCGAGCGCGACGATTCGCAGGCCCTTGGCGTCGATCGCCCCCTTGAGCTTTGCCCAGTCATCAGCGGGTAGGCGGGAGAGGCGGTCGATGGATTCGACCAGCAGCACGTCTCCCTTACGGGCATCCTTCAGAAGGCGAAGCAGCTCAGGTCGATCCGCAGCGGCGCCGCTGGCGTTTTCCAGGTACTCGCAGGCGATGACCTTGTTATGGTCGCTGGCGAACTTTTCCAGGGAGGCCCGGGCGCGGCCGGCATCCTGCTCGTCAGTGGATGCTCGGAGGTAGGCGCGGATGAACATAGTGCAACCTGTATCAGTTAGGGTGTTGTCCTAATACTGTTGCATTTTGGGTGTTACTTTTCAAGCGAAAAGGCTGATAAAGGGTCAAATTGCCCGTATCAGCCTAGGCATACCCATAAGGTCAGATCGAGCTTGGCCTAATGTCGACACCGTTCTGGCCGGTGATCCGAAAGCGCTGCACCTCGCCGGCGGAAATCTCGGTGGTGATCTCCTTGAGCTGCTGTCCGATCTGCATTGCGCACAGGCCGCTACCCTCATCGTCACCATCTATGCCGATGAAATGACGGCCAGGTCTGACCTCAAACGTCGCAACCTCTCCGGTATCCATCCGTGCCGCCTTCTTGCCATCGATGAGCACTTGCGCGATACATCCGCCAGATGCCCAGTAGCCGCTATCCCGAGTGATCACCAGCTTGGCGCCTGACTCAACCTTGACTTGGTGGGAGTAGAGCCGTTGATGCGGAACTACCTTTGCTTTGGCCGGGTCAACGGGGTCGCTGGTGCATCCGGTGATGAGCGCGGTTGCGGCGACCGCTAGCATGATCCTGTGCATTTCTCGTCCTCTTGCTGGAGAGGGCATTATACGAACCAATCCCGCATTTCGCGGGCAAAAAGAACCGCCCGAAGGCGGTCTGTAAGCTGAATCGGCCCTAGGCCTTGTCCTGTGCCTCGATGGAGGCCGAAATGATCGCGCCACCCCAGCGGCGCTCGCCGATGCAGATCGGGACGGGGTTGCCGCTGGCGGTGGTGTTCTTGGCGCTACCGAAGGCGTACGACGACAGGTTCTCGGGGGCGGCGCTTTGAGACAGGCCCTTGGCTTGGGGGCTGAGCATCTGGATGACGCCGCCGGCGACGAGCGCAATACCTGGGCCATACGTGGCGCCGCCGGTGAACGGGCCAGCGATTAGCAGGGCGATACCCACGATGGTTTGCAGCAGTCCAGCGCGCTTGCTGCCAGCGATCACTGGCACGATCCGCAATCGGCGAGTACCGCCCCTTCCGAGTTCGCCTTCGCCAATGTTCTTGCCGTTACGGTAGATTGCGAACCTCATACCAAGCGCATCGAGGCGCTTGATTTCCTCGGCAAACCCGTCGAGCGTTGCCCGAAGCGCGCTGAAAACCTCGTTGGTAGATCCGGTGTCCAGCTGGTACTGCCGCTCGCCTGGAAACCGTTTGCCCAAGGGGCCGGACATTTCTACTGTCGTTCTGATCGGGTTGATCGCGATAGCAGCCATCAGACGTTCTCCTGTGGCATTGGTAAGCAGACGCCCAGGCGGCGAGCTAGCATCTCGCGGCTCTGCAGGCCCTGGATGCGGATAGCCTTCTCACGGGCAGGGTCAGGGTTCCAGGCGGCGCAGTGGCAGGCCGATACCGCCTTCACCCCGCGGTAAGACCCGCGCAGTAGGTCGGCCGAGATGCGCGCCTCTTCTTCGGTGAAAAATGGGCCGTCTATGTCGACGTGGCGACCACGCTGCACGCATTGCACATTCCAGACGTCATAGCCGCTCACAGCTATGGGATTGACGGCGAAGTCGGCGATCTTACACGCTTCGCTGAATCGATCTTTGTAGCTCATCAGGCCGCCTCCACAGAGGCCTGCTGCTTCATCCGCTCAGCCATCTCAAGCGGAAGAGGGGTATTGCTTGGCAGTTCCAGCGGAATCGGCTTAAGCCATTCGATCAGGTCCACCAGGCCCTGGCTGATTCTGGTCAGAGAGCCGATCTCTGCTGTTTTGCTGTCCAGCTCTACCCCGGCCCGGATGACGTCATTGCCCAGGGTCTGCACCATGTGCAGAAGGTCGCGCATACCACCCGCCAGGCGGCCCAGCGTCAGCACGGCATCAGCGTGATGGACAGCAATGCCGGCGGCGCCGAGCTGGATCAGCTGTTGATTGGAGAAACCGCTGAGACGTGCGGGGCCGCGCAGGATTGCTGCGGTGATGCGCTGCTCCCGGCCCTGGCGCATTTCGGCCATCAGGTCACTACGGTCCTTCGAGTTCAGGTCATAGACATAGGCCCTGCACTCGGCATCCATCGCCGCGCCCGCTGCGTCAGTCGTCGCCAGTGGCTGAACGGGCAGCAACTGGGTGGATGCGAAGGTGTGAAGGTTGGTCGCTGTTTCGGCGATGCTGGGCAGAGCCGCTTTAGCCGCGTCGGCGAAGAGGGTGTATACGTCGAGCGACTGGCGGGCCTTGGCCGCGGTCGTCAGATCGACGTTCTCCCGGACTCGCTGAGCCTTGGCGAGCGCGGTCCCGTGCTGATCCATGATCAGGTTCTGTAGGCGCATGAGTGGGCCGACGTTCGGCCAGAGCGCCCACTTGGTGCCTGGCAGGTTCTGGCCTTGATACTGGACGAAGTCGTTTACGAAGGCGCTCGCGCCGCCGATGCGGGTGAGGGTGCCTACAGCGTGATTCAGTTGCATGGTTCGATTCCTTTTGGGGTGGCTTTCTGCTCTGCCTCCAGATCGGAGAACAGGGTTGCTAGGTCGTTCGTCTTGGCGGCGCTTCCGCCGGCGGCCGCGGCGCTGAGCTCATCCATGATCTTGCTGATTTCCATCACGGTCTGGTCCTCGCTCAGGGTGGAGACCTGCCTGCGCAGGCCATCAATGCGCTTGCGCGTGCTCATGTCGTGCCTCGATGGCTTGTTGATAGAGGGCTGCCGCGTAATCGGGAATGGAGACGCCTGCCGGGAGCTGTTCGGCCGTAACTGCTCCAGGTGTGGGGAATGTCATATCGAGAAGTCCGGCCGGGCTCCTGCGACCCAGCCGCTCGGTCTTTCGGGCGTGCTGGACAATCGCCAGGGCTAGCTCCTCTGCCTGAGCGCTGCTCATCGCCGAGAAGGGGAAGAAGAACGATGCGGGACGCCCCTGGACGCGATATGCCAGGACGTGGCCCGTGTCATCAGGGAAATCCATCTGCTCGGCGGATGCATCCACAACGGTCAGCGTCACCAGGTGTACCGGCTCCTCATCTGCTCCAACGATTGCTGCCAGGCGTTTCACCTCGGAACGAAGGCTGCGCGCATTCATCGCTGCATCTCCTCAATCTGCTCCCGCAGCTCTTCGACGGCTTTCTGCAGCTCCTCCACTTCAATCACCTTGGCAACGGAGCTGAGGGCTTCGATCAGGTGCCGCCCTTGATCCGGCGGCAACTCGCCGGAAGCGATGGCCCGCAGGATGGATTTCGCCGCGCTGGGCAGGTCGGAGTCATCCAGGTCGAACAGCACGGGCTCAGCAATGGCTTTGATTGGCGGCACCAGGCGTTCAAGGATCAACCGGCACGCCTGCATATCACCTTTCTTGGCAGCGGCCATCACCTTCTTGGTCACCGCCTCAGCGCCCTCCGCGAGGCGTGCCCGGATGGCTTGTGTCTGGCCTGAGCGGCCGCCTGGGTTGCCGCTGTGGCCTGGCGCGAAAGTGCCGTCTCCTCGGCGCCGCGCGGGCTTTGGCAGAGCGTCCAGGCCTTCGTCGTTCTGGCTCAATGCGCGCTCCCTACGCTGCGCCGCTCAGGCCGCGAATTACCTCAGGAGCGGCGTTGACCAAGAACTCAGCTCGATCACCTGCTGCCTCGATCTGTGCCACTAGTTCTGCACCAGTGACCTCTACGACTAAGCGGAATGCCTTGTTAACTGCCTTGGTTGCTGAGTCGAGGTCTTCGCCTTCCTGGGTGATCAGGGCAAACGCTTTTGGGTTTGCACGCTCCAGAGTGACGTTGGCGATGCGGCGGTGCTCAGCGTCACTCAGCCCAGACAGGAAGGGAGGAAGGCGCAAAACGGCATCGGTGAGTCGCGGCTGCTCGCCAGTGAGCAGCACCAAGCGGCGCGCGCTCGCGTCGTCCATGGAGCTCAGCTTGCGAGCAATTTCCATATCGATCAGCGGGGTAGCAGTGTCGCCATCGCGATATGGGGTCACGGCCAGCAGGCGATTCATCCGTTGCTGATAGTCGCCTCGCAGCGCCTCCAGGCGCGTCGAGAACTTGGCCAGGCTGCGCAGGCTATCCACGCCAGCTGATTTGCGGTCATCGCGCTTCGCTTCGGCGCTCAGGCGGGTGTCGCTGGTGATCCGGCCGAGGCGCAGGGCGGTGTGCTCAACCTCGCGCCCTGCAGCCTTGGCGATGTTGTAGAGCTCGCTGGTCTGGTCGCCCTGCCAGATGGCTAGGATTCGGTCCCTGCCGTTCACGATGGTGGTGATCTTCTCGAACATATGGTTCTCCTTGGTGAGGTCAGGCCGGGAGGCTCATTACTGGTCGCTGCTCAGTGAGCGCGATCAGCAGTGCATTGGCGTGCACGTCACCTTTCCCAGCGGCAGCGCGCAGGCGTGCCCAGGCCGCATTCACTTCGGCGATGGTTGGCTTGATCTGCTGGCCGCGGGCCTTGGTGGGGGCTGTCATGGGGCATTCCTCTGATAGCTGTTGAAAGCCTTGCAGAGGTCAAATTAGGCCGTATCTGGCTTTCTATCCAGTGCTTTATGGGTACACCTAGGGTGATACACGCAACGGGACAGAACGGGACAAACAAGCCTGATTTCCAGGCCTCTGAAAGGGCAATTTTCGTTGCACTATATTGCGCAAACCCTAAGTGATACGACCCGCCAAACTACGAAATTTTCGAGGTATGGCCAGGTTCACACCGCCGGTGGAAACATCGCGCCACGAAACCGAACCTCTCCATTTTGTGGCGCGCGAACTACCCAATAGCTGGGTAGTTATCGGCTCCTCATTTTTGAGGACACCCCCGGCCACCAGGTGAACGAATCGTTCACCCCCAACGGGGGAATACCCGGCGAGCAGGAGGGGTTCGATTTGAAATCGCGCCCCGCACCCGGCCTGCTGCAGCGAAGTGGGATTTCCTCACATCGGCCTATGGGGTGGTGAAACGCCACCCATACATCGGCCAACTCTGCCCAGCAGCAGACTTGAAAGGGGGGTCGCACTTCGATGACCCCCATGGCTCAAAAGTGATCCACCGTCACAATTACCTGCTCCAGCCTGCTGTCAGGGGCAGGAAGCACCAGTCAGGCCTGGAGGTCCGAAACAGACGAAATGGTCTGCCTCGGCTGGTGGTCCGAGGACCGGACTTCAAAGCGGGAATTCCCGCCCAGGTCTTTTACGAGAAGGTCACGAAAGGGGATCGGCTGAATTTTCAGCCGAATGCCACCGTGTCGATTTCTACACAGCGTGTCGCTTTCCACACACTGGCGCTCGTCGAGTCGATCGATATTGGTAGTTTCGCGGAGGTTGTTGGCCAGCCTTGGGAAATGTCCTGAAATCTGAGGGCATTTCGCCGGGCTGGGGATGTGCTCAGGTTTGAGCACAACTCACCGCGGCAGGTGTGGTGATTATCACCATACCTCGCTCCTACGAAGATGCGCGGACCTTTGCTCACATCTCGGCGGCCCGCTCCCGCAGAGATCTGTCCCGCTTTGGACGCATCGGCCTGGTCCATCCAGAAATGGATACATCCTCAATTTGAGGAAGAGTCGCCCGGCGTTGCCTGGCCTCCCAGATCGGTAGGGCAGGTGTCCCGAGCCTTTGGGTTATCTCGCCCGGACAGAGTGAGGCTGCGTCACTTTGGTCACCCCATCGAGAGGGGTGCAAAAAAACTTCACCCTACCCCTTGTCATGTGTAAGACACTGTCTTACAGTTGTCTCAACGAAACGAGAGAGGTGCTAGATGGCCAACACGCCAACGGTAACGATGAGGCTCCCCCCTGAGTTGATCGAGCGGATAGACGCATACGCCGCAAGAGTCGCCAAGCAGACGGGGGTAGAGGTGAGCAGAACGGCGGCCATGAAAGCCCTGGTGCAGACGGGGCTTGAGGTCAAAGAGAAAGAGGCTGGCAAGCAGTAAAGGGTGGGATTTCCCCACATTTGAAGGTGGCCAACCCGGTGCTCGAACACCGGGAGGGCCTATCACACGACGACCTTTGAGGGACACGTCATGCAACGTAAACAAGATACCAGTAGCACGCGACAAGGCCAACATCAGAATGCCAGCCGACTCCCAAAGTCGGTAGTGATTGAAGGTGAGGTCTTGGGCGAGGCGGTCATAGATGCGCGCGATATGGCCTATATGAACTTCGCCCGGCAGGAGCACGCAAAGCTGGCAAAGATCCTGCTCCGATTCGTGATCCCTGCTATGGGTGGCTATCAAAACCCAATGGCCAGCGATATTGCGCGACACCTTGAGCAAATCCAGACCTTCAGCAGCAACTATTGCTGGACGCACAGACGCCTGGGCGCATCGCACGGCGTAGTTGGTGAAATTGCCGTTGACGGGGGTGTGGTATGAGCATCTTGCGAATCACTCGGAAGCAGTATCGCCAGTTCGCCGAGCAGGCCAAGCAGAACGGTGTTGGCCTTGCGCTGGACACCTTCACCAATATGGGCGAGAGCTGGGGTTTGTACAGCTGCTGGGCGCAGTCGATCGTGCGCGATGCCGCCGCGGCTGAGCAGCAGTCGTATGACGAGCGAATTGTCATCAAGCTGGCCACCAGTATAAACGCTGCAGTACTACGCTCAGCGATCAGGCCCGAACTGGACTGGGCGGCCCTGGAAGACGACGAGATTTATTCGTTCGTCTTTCACCATGAGATTGGGCACCACCTCGACAACTTTAGGGTGTGGGACATCTTCGCCATCCCCGATCCAGAAGTGCGCGACCGGTGCCACCAAGTGTTCACCCGCGTCAACGAGATGTTGGCCGACCGTTATGCCTGGGCTCAGGTGCGGCCAGGCGAGGCAGTGCCATTGGGGGAGGCAGGCAAGCGTATGCAGGACGAGATGCAAGCTGACCTGGAGCTGCTCAACAAACACACACCGCGAATCCGTAGGTCTCCCCGAGTTCTGCCCGGTGGCCAATACACGTCAATTCCGGCGTCTATGCTGTGCAGCGTTGACTTGGCAGCATTCGTCGGGCCAAACGTGTCACCGGCAGTGATCGAGCGTCAACGCATCCGCCGTCGAGACAGTCGGGTCCGCGCAAGGTAGACCAAAGAGCTTTAGGCTCGGCTGAAACCTCAGCTCAGTGATCATCGTCGCTGCGGGCACTACCCTGATCCGGGGTGGTGCCCTTTTCGTTGTGGGGAAGATGGTCCAGATCTGGATCATCAGGCTGCTCTCTGACTGTTGTCTATCACCAGCTGCAGGGCGCCCTGCACGCGAAACGCCGCCTGGGTGATGAGCTGCGGTGCGGCGAACCTGGCGCACTCGCGACACATACCCTTCGTGGTCCATGGAAGCCAGTCGAAGACTAAGAATGCGTACCCTCCAGCCTTCTTGCATTGGTGGTCAGCCTGCCACCGGCACCGTACGAGTGCTGTGCTGATCTGGCTCATTCTGTTTCCTGGTGGTGGTAATAGTTATAAAGGGGATCAGTTATTGACCCGTTCAAGTGGTCGAAACACTGGGGAACGGATCAAAAACTGATCCCTTCCAAGAAATCCTGAAACACAACCGGATGAAACCGGAAATAAAGGGTTCAAAAATTGACCCTACACGGATCAAAAATTGACCGTGCCAAAATCGAATTCACGCCAGGCTCCTCAGCGGTCGTTCAGTCGGGCCAATCTCAAGATGCTTTCCGGGGCACTCATGAATACGTATCCACGTTAGGGCGTAAAGAGAAGGGTTCATGCCGCTTTCGCCTCGGTAGTTGTTACGCGTCTTGATGATCAAATTCCGCTCCTGCAGTCCCTCAAGAGCGGCGCGCAGCGTGTTCTTCGCCATTCCTCCGCGGGCTTCCATCATGCTCTCGGTGGCGGCCAGGTCGCCGTTGTTGTTACCTCGGTATTGCGCTATCAGCAGGAACATGACGCGATACTCGGAGCCTGTCATGGTCATCCAGTCCGAGTGCTCCCCGAGCAGCCTGGGGATCATGTACGCGCCACGCCCTCCCCAGTCGGAGTCGCGCCTTGTCTTCTTCTTGGCCATTCACAAGCTCACGCACAAGCGCCGAGGCGCGGTGCTTATCCGCGCCCCGGGCTATTGGGTTAGTCGATTTCTTTGGTCAGGACGTATTGCCCAACCCGGTGAGGTGGTAGCCCCGGGCCTGCTGCTTGGTAGCACCACTGGGTCAGGATGCCCCAACTCTTGCGGCGCAGATGCCGGATCGTCGACGGGGGGTGGACTATATCCAGCTTCTGAGCCGCCTCGATGGACGAGACAGGGCCTTGGCGCAAGGCGGCGATCATCCGCTTGGCCTGAGCCGCCGTAGAGTGATTGTCAGGCAGATCTGCATCTGCGATAGTTTCGGTCGTCATATCGACTCCTTTTAGGGGTTGGGCCCAGGTGGTGGTGGTGCACCGCCTTGGGCCATTACTTGATATCCCCGCTCTCCCTCCGCCTAACTGGCGTTCCCTTCAGATGCGGCAATACCCTCAAGCAGGCGCCCCAAGTAATGCTGGCTGGTAGCTGCTGCCTTCGCCGTTGAGCCGGCCAACTTTCTGACTTCCTGCGCACTGCCGTAACCGCTGGCGATCATCCGCATACCCGCAGCCAAAAGGCTGAGCATTGCGTGAGCTTCGTCTACGGCTTCGCGCAAGTCGTCATAGGTGGGTCGGTAAGGGGTGGCGCCCGATGCGGGCGGATGGGTAGAATCGAGGCGCTGCGAGTGGTTTCCAAATTGCTTTGCGGCACGCTGGGCCAGTGCCTCTAACACTGGCTCGGCACCATTCTTCACTAGCGCCAGTTTTGGCGTTTGCTTGTCCCGAGCCATCAGCGCTCACCTTCCTTTGCCGCGCGCTCAATGAACGCTTTCAGCTCGGACATCAGCGCCAGGCGGCGGCGACCGATCTTGAAAGTCTTGAGCTCGCCTGATGCGATGAACTCATAAGTTGCCGATCGGGAAATCCCCAGGATTCGACCAGCTTCCTCCACTCCCACTGAGAGCGGGGCAACCTGTTGTGCTTGTTCCATACCTGTCTCCAAGGTGCTAGCTGGCTGCTGCCAGGTATCGCTAGGCTACATCGCTTAATTCTAACGTGCAAGCAAATGCTAGACGATTGCAAATTCGCTCGGATTGACATGGAATTTCGCGTCACGCAAGCTATGGTCATCAGGTCAGCTGATCTGACCAAAATCGATAGGGTTTAGGTGTGGAATGGCAACCAAGACAAGCAAGCGCACTGGCGAGACAAGTACGACCGTAAGTGTGGGGATTCGAATTGACCCTAAAATTAAGTTTGCTTTGGATATTATGGGGAGACTTCAGAAGAGGTCCCTTACCGCCGTTATCGAGTGGTCGATCTCTCAGGCGATAGCGAATCAAAAAATCGACTCTAAGGCCCTCGATCTTGGTACGGCACTTGACGCGATCTGGTCAACAGATGACTCGATTAGATTAGTAAATATGGCGCAATACTTGCCTGAAGCGCTTACTTACGACGAGCTTCGTATTTGGGAAACTATTAAAGTCAGTGAAATGTTCTGGAATCTGTATCCAGATGGATCATTTGGTGATGACCCTAAGATGATTCATTCGGATAATCTGAGATTTATGTGGGATGAACTTTTACGGTTCGTAGAGAAACACAAAGGGGCATCTACGATTGTGCCCATGGGAACCAAAGATCTGGACGTAGTATTTTAGATCAATTCCACTGCCGCCGCCTTGCTATCCGGAGCAAGATGGGCATAGCGCAGCGTCATTTTGAGATCGGCGTGCCCCAGCAGATCCCTGATCGTATTCAGCGGCACGCCCTTCATAGCCAGATTGGACGCGAAGGTGTGGCGTAGATCGTGCCATCGGAATGAACTTATTTTCGATTCTTTCAGTACTCCATCCCAAGACTTTTTGACGTTATCCATTACTCCCCCGGTTTGGCTTGGGAAGAGCAGGGGGAGGCCATTAGACTGGGCCTTCCACCCTTTGATAACTTGTAGAGCTTCCTTGTTCAGTGGAATGTGCCTAGTTTGGTCGGACTTGGCACCCTCGCCAACCACTGTCAGTGTCTTCTGCCCAAGATCGATATCAGCCCAAGTTAAATTAAATAACTCGCCTCGGCGCAGGCCGGTATTGAGGCTGATGATGGCCATTGGCTTCAGGTGATCAGCAAACGCCACCTTTCGCAGGTCCGGCAGTTCGGCCTTTTTCCGTTCCCTACGCCACCGGTTGGCGCTGTCACGCTCGTCCCTGATGCGCTCCTCACGGTCGTCCAGCGCCTGGCGCAGTCGCCGGTTCTCTTCCGAGGATAGGAATCGAACCCGGGCGCGGGTGTCGAGCCGCATCGGCTTCAGTTTGGTCATCGGGTGCTGCTCGAGCGCGCCCCACTCGACAGCCTTGGAAAGCGCGCCGCGCAGCGCCGCTAGCTTCCTGTTGGCGGTGGCATCCCTCAGGCCGGCAGCCAGCCACTTCACGCGCATAGCCTCCAGATCGCGCTGGGTGATTTCTGCCAGCGGTTTACGCATCAATGCGCCGAAGCTGTACTCTATTGCGTGTCGCGTCTTCTGGTGGGCCTTGTGGTGGGTCTCCAGCCACGGGTAGTAGCTTTCCTCTAGATAGCTCTGGAGAGTGTGAGCGGCGCGGCGCTTGCTCTTGGCTGCCACCAGCGGCGCGCCGTGGGCGTGGGCCTCAGCAAGCCAGCGAGCAGCCTCGGTGCGCGCCTGGTCCAAGGTCATCATTCCAACCCGGCCCAGGGTGGCGGCCTGGTTCCGGCCCCAGGTCACCATATAGCTGGCGTGGCCACTGGGCAGAACTCTGATCGACAGGCCTGGCTGAGCGGTGTCGTGGATGCGGTAGGCCTTCTCCTGGGGCTGGATGCTGGAGAGGACTTTGGCGGTGATCTTGGTTTTCATGGGTTGGCGTCCGTGACAGCAGGGTGACAGCAAAAATGACTATACGGACCTGTCTCGGCGGACTCAACTGGACGATATGCCCCAATGAATGCTGGGTTTGCCCTGTAATTGCTGGGCGTCATAACGCACTCGTAACGCGAAGGTCGCAGGTTCGATTCCTGTCTCCGGCACCACATCCAGCTCCACTGCATTGCGCTGAATGCTTTGGAAGCCCTCTAAACCGGCCTTATGGCTAATGCCAGTCAGTTAAGTAATTTGGGGCCGCTTTGCGACCCTTCGCGGGCACGCCCGCTCCCACAGGGGTCGCGCATTTCTTGCGTTCACCGCCAAACGTGTGGGAGCGGGCATGCCCGCGAAGGGCTGCAAAGCAGCCCCAGTAACGCTCAACTGACAGGCATTACCCTTCTGGCCGGTTTTTCGTCTCCAAGACCCTCCGTCGGGAACCAACTAAATCCCCAATAACCGAGGGTGTTTTTTGGGGTACAGCGTCTTTCCTGAGTGGAGAACGTGCCCCTATGGCACGCCTATCCATCCCGCTCAGCGACCTCAAATGCCGCACGGCCAAACCGCGTGATCGGGCCTACAAACTGTTCGACGGCGGGGGGCATGTACCTTTAAGTCGCACCCAGTGGTTCGAAGACTTGGCGGCTGCGGTATTTCAAACCCAACGGCAAGGAAGGCACGCTGATCATCGGCAAGTACCCCATCGTTTCATTGGTCGTCGCGAGGGCCAAGCGCGATGAGGCCAAGGCTCTGTTGCTCGACAACCTTGATCCGATGGAAGAAAAGCAGAAGGCCAAGATTGCTGCCCAGCGGGCGAGCCTTCTCTTTGAAACCGTTGCCCTGGAGTGGCACGTCGAAATGTCCCGACGGTGGACTGAGAGCCATGCCAAGACGGTGCTTAGCAGGTTGCGCACGCATGTATTTCCACTGATCGGCCAGCGGCCTATCGCTGAACTCGATACCCATGATCTGCTTGAGGTCACCCAGCGAATTAAGGATCGCGGCACGATGGATGTTGCGCTGCGTGTGCAGAACTATCTATCCACGATCATGCGGGGAGCGAAGCGGGCGCGGCAGATCACTCAAAACCCGGCGCTCGATCTGGCCGGCTCGATTCAAGCGCCGCGTACCGTGCACCGTCCTGCACTTTCGCTAAACCGCCTTCCTGAACTGTTGGATCGAATCGACAACTACACCGGTCGCGAACTGACTCGGCTCGCAGTGCTGCTGACGCTGCATGTGTTCGTGCGGTCCAGTGAATTGCGCTTCGCCCGGTGGGATGAATTCGACCTGCAACGGGCGATGTGGGAGATCCCCGATACCCGCAAGCCGATTGAAGGCGTCCGCTATTCCACACGCGGGACCAAGATGAGTGGTGACATTCAGATAGTGCCGCTGTCGCCTCAAGTCATCGAGATACTTGAACGGCTGCGCAGCTTGAATCGCTTCTCTGAACTGGTGTTGCCCGGTGATCACAGGTACTGGAAGCCCTTGTCGGAGAACACGGTTAACCAGGTGCTGCGCAATATGGGGTACGACACCACCAAGGATGTGTGCGGGCATGGATTCAGGGCCATGGCTTGCAGTGCCTTGCTCGAGTCAGGGCTGTGGACGGACGCGGCGATTGAGCGGCAGATGAGCCATCAGGAGCGTAACCGCGTGCGCGCCGCGTATATCCACAAGGCCCAATTTCTGGAGCAGCGTCGGTTGATCATGGCGTGGTGGAGTAACTACATCGATGCCAACAGATCGGGCCATATCACCCCGCATGAGTTTGCCCATCCGGTAGGCGACAACGTCACCGCCTTGCCAAATGATCATGGCGCATTCAATCGCGGGTGAGCCTGCAAGATCGGCGCTGGCTATTCTTTCACGCGGGTCCATCCAAACAGGGCTGCAAAGCCGCCCTGTTTGGATGGACCTCATTTTGCAAAGCTAAAAGCTACGACGTTGTCCGGGGGTTGCCACGGAATTCCACCGGTGGATAACCGCTTTTCACATCCCTATTAACGATGAATTACGACCCTTGACCGGGTTTACCCACAGGCGTAGAACTGGCCGTGCAAGCGCTGTCGATGACAGCACCCCAGGTGACCCGAACCTTCAAGGTCACTCCGCTCCCGCGGTGGTTCTCCCCCAAATGGCGATTCGCGTCCGGCAGCTCGCCCGGTCACCTCCCCGGTGATGGATGCCTACTTCTGATCATGGCCCTTGTGCGCCAGACAACACCTCGTACCTCGCTGCCCTGCAGCAACCTATCCGCTTGGCCGAATATTGCGCCAACTTGTGCCCGTCTCTTTCTTCTGGAAAGAGACGGGCACTTCTACCACTGCTGCAGCCCTGATCGCACAAGGCTTTGCGGCATTCCCCCTCGTGACAATCGGCGTGACAAACGCAGATGTCACCAGCAACAGCCTTGTAGATGATGGTGCCGCAGACCAAGGGATGGACTGCACCTAACTGACAGTCAGGCATGCCCCGGTCATCGCATTGCTGCGTTCACCCGGCTCAGGATCTTCAGGCGCTGGTTTAGTCAGCCAGCACTGCCTCCACCCGCCCACCGGCAACGGTGTTCAGGAGGCCAGATCATGAGATGCCCTTGCTCCCGGACGTAAGGAGCCGCCAGTCCCGCGTAGAGGATATTCCCCACAGGTCGCAGGGGCCTTGATCCCTGATAACACTCAACATTCTTGGCGGGATAACGTGGGGCGAGGATCGGAGAACAGCAGATGAGGTGATCGACATGGCATTGGTAGGTAGGCGGGATGGCCGCAATTTTGGGTACGGCAGGCAACTGAGCTATGCAGGTCCACAAGCGCTGAAAGACATGTTCGGCGGCGGCCACTACGGCACGGTCAAGGCGCGCTGTGACCGGTGGTTGGCATTCGTAAAGTGGTGCCGCTCCGAACAAGGGTCCGGTATCAATGATGCGCGGGAGATTGATCGGAAGGTATTGGCCGACTACGCGGCGTATCTGCGCGACATTGTTAAGCGCGGCAATCTCGCCGTCAGCACCGCGCAAAACCGGCTATCCAGCGTTAACAGGACCATGGCGGCGCTTCGCGGTGATCAATACGTGAAGTTACCAAGTCCGAGCAAGGCGTTGAGTATGCAGCGCACTGGGGTTCGCCAGACGGTGCCGCAGGGCCAAGGCCGCGAACAAGTTAAACAGATCGTCGATGTGCTCTGCCGCCATCATCAACTGCGGGCCGCCGCGGTCGTTCTGTTGGCGCGAGCCACCGGCATGCGCTTACGTGAGGCCATCTTGGCTGACCTGCCACGGCTGAGCCGTGAGGCTGCGGACCTAGGCAGGATCAACATTCAGGATGGCACCAAAGGCGGCCGCGCCGGCGCCTCGGCACCACGTTGGATTGCGGTGGACGACCATGTTCGAGGTGCACTTGGATTCGCACGGCAAGTGTCGCCTGCAGCTAGCCGCAACCTAATTGCGCCACACGAAAGCTATCTGAATGTTCTGCAAGTAGCCATTCGCCCTGCGCGGGCCATCCTGCATGCACACAACCTCAGAGGCTTCCATGAGCTACGAGCGGCGTACGCATGTGAGCGCTACGAGCAAATCACCCAGCACCGTGCGCCCATCAACGGCGGCCAATGCTGCCAGATAAATCAGCACCTTGATCGCAAGGCTCGGCGGCAAATCAGCTATGAGCTGGGGCACGGTCGGATCGACGTTGTCGCTGCCTATGTAGGAGGTCGCAGATGAATAAGGTATTCGATATGGAGCTGTTCTTGGCTGCGGTGCTGACCGGATCGCACTCCACACAACAACGCCATTTGCGGCAAGCGAGAGTCATCCAAGCAGAAATCTCAGAGCGTTGGCAGCGACAGACGCCTTGGGCTTGGCAGAATAAGCATGTGGATTGGTTTTTTGAGCATCGCCTAAATCTACGCAGCGAGGCGATACGGTATTACTATCTGCTGACTGTGCGGCTGCTCGTCCGTCGTTTGCAAAAAGCATGGGTGTTCAACCTCTGAGCGAGGTACTGCTCTTGATATGCACGACTGGCAGCAATCGACCCGAAGCTGCCGTTGGCGGAGGGTAGCTGACGGCCAGAAGCGAACACTCAACCAGAGGCCCACCTATGTGGCTTGGTGGTCGGTTCAGTCTAAAGTGATAAGTAGGAAGCACTTTGTCGATGTGTCGAGAAGAAATGTGTTTGTATGGCGTTTACACCCATGATGCCAGTAAACTTCGCTGCGCGAAATTTCGTCTTTGACGAACCACAGTGCACCACCTAAAGGAGCTTTCGTGGCCCTATACCTCTCCAGCATTCAGTTCAGCAATATTCGGGGCTTCAAAGACTTTTCGCTGTCCTTTGAGGAAGGAAAGAAGCACCGACAGTGGACCGTTTTCATCGGCGACAATGGACACGGTAAGACCACGATACTCCGGGCGATAGCACTTGGGCTAGGTGATGAGGTGACCTCTAGCGAGCTCTTGGCGCTGTTACCCGGAAAATTTATCCGAATGAACAAAAGAGGGATTTACGCACCGTCAAGCAAGATCATTATCACTTTGCGGGATAGCAGTTCGAAACAGATTACTATCACCACCGAGCTGAAACCGGACGAGCACGGTGGAGTAAGTATTAGTAAAGATGTAAGCGACTCTGGTTTTAAGTGGAATGATATATTTGTCTGCGGCTACGGTTCCAATCGAGGGATTGGCGGACGTATGCATAGTCAGTATGCTCTGCGAAATTCTCTAATGACGCTATTCAATGACAGAGCAGGGTTATTGGAGCCGGAGTCTATACTTCGAGATTTTGCTTTGATGGCTGCACAGAGAAAAGAAAGTGCAGATGACCCATTGAGAGAGATGAAAGGCTATCTCTGGAAGTTATGGGGGCTCAACCCAAATCACGCTTTGGACATTACGGCTGAGCAGGTGGTTATCCACGGGCCTTGGGGTGGGATGCCATTTCACGCTTTGGGTGATGGCTATAGGGGAACCGGTAGCTGGTTACTTGACCTCATGGGAAACTGCGTAAAAGCTGGTCGCTGGAACGCTTCGCAGAAGTTGGCTGGCATCGTGTTGCTCGACGAGATGGATGAGCACTTACATCCGAGATGGCAAAGAACACTTATTTCCACCCTGCGACGCCTCTTGCCAAACATTCAGTTCATTGCAACCACACATTCACCATTAGCGATAGTCAATACGAAACCCGGTGAGCTTTTTGCCACTAGACTGCATAACGCAGTCGCTGAGTTAATTCCTGATGCATTGCCATCGCCGGATGGTCGAGGAGCGAATGAACTTCTTCTTGGCGAGTGGTTCGGTTTGGCTTCTACGCTAGACAGCGCTAGCGAAAGACTGCTAAATCGGTATCGCAAGGCCTTTCAGCATGGCGATAAGAAACTGCTTAAGGAATTGGAGCCTAAGGTACGCCAACGCATAAAGTCTTTCCTACCATCTCAGCTCGACGACATAGCGCAAGCTGACTTGGACATGCGCCGCGCATCACAGGTTGACTCTGTACCTCCAGCAGAAGAAAAAAAGCTGGTAGCGGATGCGATGAGCAAGCGTCTCAAAAAAATGAGTAAACAGAAATGATTGCCTTGAAGGGGCGGCACCCAGTGGAGCCAGCTTGCCTGGTAAAATCAAGTGAGACCGCTGTCAAGGCTCTCCTGGCGCGAGCCATACCCAAAGCCGTATCAATATACAAAGAAGAAGACTTTCCGAATCATTGGGGAAAATACAAGCACCATTTCATTTTGCCACAGTACAACGGAAAGTGTGCTTACTGCGAAACGCCTACTATTTCCGGCAGTCCTGGTGATGTAGAGCATTTCCGCCCCAAAGCGTATTGTCAATCGCTCAGCCCCGCGAAAAATCATGATGACTTTGGAGGGCAGCCCCCGGGCAGGATCAAAGTTGGACCTGCGACCGAAGGATATTGGTGGCTGGCATATAAGTGGAGCAATTATCTTCTGAGCTGTAATCGGTGCAATTCTATATGGAAGAAAAACCAATTTCCTGTGGCAGGTACAAGGGCGACTCGTAGTGCTAAACTGTCTACTGAAAATGCCTTACTTATCAATCCTTTTAAGTTAAACCCAGAGCGCCACTTTGAGTTCGATGCACATACTGGGCAAATTCGCGGGCTGACACCACAAGGTGTTGCTACAATCGATGTCTGCGGACTTGACCGTAAATCTTTAGAGGTGCAGCGAGCCACCAAGGGAGCTAAGTTGCACAGAAGATTCAAAGAGTTTGTCGTTGCTTTAAAGCACAACAATATCGCCGCGCAAAATAATGCATTGAGATCCATGCTGGACGAATGCCGTAGTAAAGAGCCTTACGCAGCGGTTGCGCGATGCTTTGTAAAGGAAAAGTTGGGGATGAGTTATTCCGAATTATTGGCTATGAGGCGGCAGCGCCTGATCTAGTAATACGTATTTTATTAGCCTGGATTAGTAGCCGACATGGGGTGGATACAGCCTCAGATGAGTAGCTACTTCAGGCCTTAGCTGCCCGTGGTGAAGGGCAGCTTGCCAGTCGTGACAGGCACTACCGACCCATAGCGAACAGTTACTACGCCTTAGGTCTCCTTATTGGAAGGTGGACGGGTGATGTGCACCGCGTAATCGCTCCATAAACCCCACATTCAAAGCGCTTACCTGATCCCCGATGCTGTGCTCCCGATTTCTTTTTGGAGCCTGCCGACGATGATGCGCCCCGACGCCAAAGTCGAAAAAGTCTATCTCTACCCCAAGCCCGTCGACTTCCGAAAATCC
The DNA here is from genome assembly GCF_000190455.2 of Pseudomonas sp. TJI-51. Taxonomy (NCBI): domain Bacteria; kingdom Pseudomonadati; phylum Pseudomonadota; class Gammaproteobacteria; order Pseudomonadales; family Pseudomonadaceae; genus Pseudomonas; species Pseudomonas sp. TJI-51. Next base: position 4,080 of record NZ_AEWE02000062.1, on the reverse strand, counting down.
ATCGATGGCCTCGCAGCCTTGGTTGAACTGGATATCAAGGTGGCCGTGTTCGACCCGGTTCTTTTCGTGTTCCTCAACAAGCCGCGCAATCGCGTGAAGATCCTCTATTGGGAGCGCAACGGCTTCTGCCTGTGGCTCAAGCGCCTCGAAGCCTAACGTTTCAAAACTTCCCCCGACGCGACCGACGAAGCCATCGTCCTGACCGTCCAGGAACTTAACTGGTTACTCGACGGCTTCGACCTCTGGCGCAACCGTCCACATCAGGTTCTGACACCCCGCTTCGTCGCCTGACCCGGTATAATCCGGGCCATGATTCCAGCGCCCGATGATCTTCCTGATGACCCTGCCGTGCTCAAGCAACTGCTTGCGCAGTTGCTGGCCGAGCGCACGGTCGACAAGGACCACATCGTCGACCTGAAAGAACAGATCAAGCTGTTGCGTGATCGGCTGTTCAACCGCAAATCCGAGCAAACGGTCGATCCCAATACACCGCAACTGGCAATGTTCAACGAACCGGAAAGCGAGCTGTTGTTGGCTGTGGTTGAGGATTCGGACGAAGAAGTCGTTACCCCAGTCAGACATGGTGGCAAACGCAAACCGTTGTCGGCTGATCTGCCACGTATCGAAGTCATCCATGACTTGCCCGAGCACGAACTGACTTGCGCCTGCGGTTGCCGCAAGCATGTCATCGGCGAGGAAACCAGCGAGCAGCTCGATATCGTGCCGATGCAGATCCGTGTGCTCAAGCATGTGCGCAAGGTCTACTGTTGCCGTGGTTGTGAAACGGCGCCGGTCACCGCCGACAAGCCGGCCCAGTTGATCGAAAAAAGCATGGCCAGCCCCAGCGTGCTGGCCATGCTGCTGACTACCAAGTACGTCGATGGCTTGCCGCTACACCGTTTTGAAAGCGTGCTGTCCCGGCACGGTATCGAGATCCCTCGACAAACCCTGGCCCGCAGGGTGATCCAGTGCAGCGAGCACTTCCAGCCGTTGTTGAACCTGATGCGTGAGCGGTTGTTGGAAAACCCCGTGATTCACTGCGATGAAACGCGGGTGCAGGTGCTCAAGGAACCGGATCGTGACCCGACCAGCCAGTCCTGGATGTGGGTGCAGGCCAGTGGGCCACCTGATCGACAAGTCGTGTTGTTCGACTACACCACCAGCCGTGCGCAGGAGGTGCCGTTGCGCCTGCTGGAGGGCTATCGCGGTTATGTCATGACCGATGATTACGCCGGTTACAACGCATTGGCGTTACAGCCCGGCGTTGAACGGTTGGCGTGCATGGCGCATGCCCGGCGTAAGTTCGTCGAAGCGCAGAAAGTGCAGCCCAAGGGCAAGACGGGACGGGCCGATGTGGCGTTGGCGATGATTAACAAGCTGTACGGCATTGAGCGTGAACTCAAGGATGTCAGCGATGAGCAGCGGTTCATCGGTCGCCAGGAAAGAAGCCTGCCGGTCCTCGGCCAGTTGAAAAGCTGGCTGGACAAGACGCAGTCACAAGTCACACCGCAAAGCGTGCTGGGCAAGGCTGTGCACTATCTGGCAAACAACTGGAGCCGGTTGGAACGCTACGTCGAGGCCGGCCATTTACCGATCGACAATAACTTGGCAGAGCGTGCGATCAAGCCATTTGTGATCGGGCGCAAGGCGTGGATGTTCAGCGACACGCCCAAGGCCGCGACTGCCAGTGCGCAGATCTACAGCTTGGTCGAGACCGCGAAGGCCAACGGCCAGGAGCCCTATACGTGGCTGCGCCACGTTTTGGAGCGGTTGACGTATGCCTCGTCGTTAGAGGACTACGAAGCGCTGCTGCCGTGGAACTGCTCGCCAGAGATGCGACGGTAACCGGTTGCCCCATCCTGTGATAGGTGGGGTTCATGGAGCGCTTAGTACGCCAGCAAAGCTGGCAGTTGATAAAGGGTGAAAGTCCCTACGAGAGAAGTTATGGCGAAACACCTCGACCCCGAGTCATGCGCTGTGCCCCGTGAGGTGTACGGTGAAGTGTTGGCAGGGGAAACCAGCAGGCCAGCCATTGAGCCGCGAAAACATGAGTCCGGGGCGCCGACGCTATTATGCGAAGCGGAAGGCCACAGTGGACATGACGATAATCGCAAGTCATGCATCATGCCCTGCGCGGTCGTAGACCCTGAGCATGCTGGGAAGTCAACTGCACGGAAGCTGGGAGATCTCATTCGTGTCTGGTCGTGACAAGCCAGACGGGGCAGGAAAGGCCACACGCCAAAAGTCTGCCGTCCACGCGGATGAGAAGTCGGATAGCTCCGTAGTACCTGAGAAGTTGCCGAACAATGGGCTTGCCCCGGCGGAGGTGATGGAGGAAAGGGAGTTAGCCAAGGGGAACAGTGAACAGCCTTCCGCATCCCGGACGCAGAGCCGGACAAGTGCGTTGTCAGGGTTGCTCGCTGTACGTCAAGCAGCCCGGCTTGATCGCCGGGTCAAGTTCACGAGTCTGCTGCACCACGTAACGGTCGAGCTATTGCGCGAGAGTTTCCATAATCTCAAGCGAGACGCGGCTTGTGGTGTGGATGGAATATCGTGGCGAGAGTATGAGCAAGATCTTCAGGAGAAGCTGAAAGCCTTGCATGACAAAGTGCACAGTGGCTGCTATCGAGCCAAACCTGTTCGGCGGGTATTTATCCCAAAGGCAGATGGCAGCGAGCGTCCGCTGGGTGTAACGGCTTTGGAGGACAAGATCGTCCAAGCCGCAGTCGTGCAAGTGCTCAACGCTATCTATGAGCCGAACTTCCTTGGACTCTCGTATGGGTTTCGCCCTGGTCGAGGGCAACACGATGCATTGGATGCTTTATCGGTAGGAGTGCAGACTGCTCGAATCCGGTGGATATTGGACGTGGATATTCGTGCGTTCTTTGACACCATCGATCACGAGTGGATGATGTGCTTCCTGCAACACCGAATTGCGGATAGACGAGTGTTAGCACTGATAGCACGATGGCTGCGCACAGGTGTTCTCGAAAACGGAAAGCGAATTCCTGCAAAGCAGGGCACACCACAAGGTGCGCCCATTTCACCGTTGCTGGCCAATATCTACCTGCACTACGTGATGGACTTATGGGTCAGGCAATGGCGTGGGCGTACCGCTAAGGGTGAGATGATTGCCGTGCGGTATGCAGACGACAGTGTGATTGGTTTTGAAAAGCGTGAAGATGCATGGAGTTTTCGCCATGCATTGGAGTTTCGACTCGCTCAATTCAACCTGACGCTACATCCAGAGAAAACTCGTTTACTGCGGTTTGGCTGGTTCGCGGTGGAAGATCGCCAGAAGCGTGGGGAAGGAAAACCAGAAACATTCGACTTCCTCGGGTTCACGCATTTCTGTAGTCAAGCCAAGAATGGGATGTTCGAGGTCGGACGGGTGACCATCGCCAAGCGTATGAGAGCAACACTCCAAGAGATACGCGGACAACTGTACAAGCGTAGGCACGAACCGGTTGCTGTGATCGGAAAGTGGCTGAATCGCCTGTTCACAGGTTACTGCAATTACTACCACGTACCTGGTAACACGAAGCGGCTTGATGCGTTTCGCCGTGAAGTTATCGGTGCATGGAGGCATGCCCTCAAACGACGGAGTCAGAGACACCGCCTGAACTGGGAACGCATGATTGCACTGGCAAGGTTGTTCATTCCCTATCCACGAGAACTACCCATGCATCCTTATCCCATGACCCGTTTCGGCGTCAAAACCCAAGGCAGGAGCCGTATGCGGTAATTCTGCACGTACGGATCTGTGCGGGGGGTGGCAGGTGACTGCCATTCCTACCGCGACCGATTGACTCGCTCGACGCTCAGATCGCACATGCTCAGAAGCGAGGGAAGGAGGCGCAGAGCGCAGCTTTGGCTACTATGGAGCTAGCTCTCGGAGATGAGTGGAATCACTTGGCTGAGCAACTCTTAGTCGTGGGCGCTCGGATCCTGGCCGCCAATCGTCATCGAGGTGGAGCCGGTATGGCACTGTCAAGGTTATTGATTCCAGGTTTCGGTCCTTCAGCCAGAGAGCTGCAGCGAGATGATGTGCTAGAGCGATCTAAGGATGCTCCGATCAAC
>NZ_AEWE02000061.1:0-2087 GCF_000190455.2 Pseudomonas sp. TJI-51 | reverse complement strand
AAGGGATCCATCATCCCCACATTCCAAGCGTCCACCTGATGCCCGATGCTGCGCTCCCGATTTCTTTCTGGAGCCCGCCAGCCATGATGCGACCCGACAGCAAAGTCGAAAAGGTGTACCTCTATCCCAAGCCCGTAGACTTCCGAAAGTCCATCGACGGCCTCACCGCGCTGGTCGAGTTGGATATCAAGGTCGCCGTGTTCGACCCCGTACTTTTCGTCTTCCTCAATAAAGCCCGTAACCGCATCAAGGTGTTGTACTGGGAGCGCAACGGCTTCTGCCTTTGGCTCAAGCGCCTCGAAGCCGAACGTTTCAAAACTTCCCCCGACGCCACCGACGAAGCCATCGTCCTGACCGTCCAGGAACTTAACTGGTTACTCGACGGCTTCGACCTCTGGCGCAACCGTCCGCATCAGGTTCTGACGCCCCGTTTCGTCGCCTGACCCGGTATAATCCGGGCCATGATTTCAGTGCCCGACAACCTCCCGGATGACCCTGTTCTGCTTAAGCAAATGCTGCTTGAGAGTTACGCTGCTCGTGCGTGTGAGCAATCGGCTGCCCGTGTGCGCGAGCAGGAGTTCAACGAGGCTTATGCGACACACATCGACGACCTGAAAGAGCAGATCAAGTTATGGCGTGACCGTTTCTTTGGCCGTAAGTCCGAGCAAACTGTCGATCCCAACACGCCGCAACTGGCGATGTTCAACGAACCCGAAAGCGACCCGCTACTGGCGGTGGTTGACGATGCCGACGAAGAAGTCGTTGCGCCTGCCAAACGTCGCGGCAAACGCAAACCACTGTCGGCCGATCTGCCTCGGGTCGAAGTCATCCACGACCTGCCCGAACACGAACTGACCTGCGCCTGCGGTTGCCGTAAGCATGTCATCGGCGAAGAAACCAGCGAGCAGCTCGATATCGTGCCGATGCAGATCCGCGTACTCAAACACGTGCGCAAGATCTATGGCTGCCGTGGTTGCGAGACTGCTCCTGTCACTGCTGACAAGCCCGCCCAGCTAATCGAAAAAAGCATGGCCAGCCCAAGCGTGCTGGCCATGCTGCTGACGACCAAGTACGTCGATGGCTTGCCGCTACACAGGTTTGAAAGTGTGCTGTCCCGCCACGGCATCGAGGTTCCACGACAAACCCTGGCGCGTTGGGTGATCCAGTGCAGTAAATACTTCCAGCCGCTGTTGAACCTGATGCGTGATCGGCTGCTGGAAAGTCCGGTGATTCATTGCGATGAGACTCGCGTCCAGGTGTTGAAAGAACCGGATCGAGACCCGACCAGCCAATCCTGGATGTGGGTGCAAGCCAGTGGCCCGCCTGATCGACAAGTTGTGCTGTTCGACTACACCACCAGCCGTGCGCAGGAAGTACCATTGCGTCTGCTGCAAGGCTATCGCGGCTATGTGATGACCGACGATTATGCGGGTTACAACGCTTTGGCGTTGCAGCCCGGTATCGAGCGACTGGCATGCATGGTTCACGCGCGCCGCAAGTTCGTCGAAGCACAAAAGGTGCAGCCCAAGGGTAAGACCGGACGAGCCGATGTGGCGCTGACGATGATCAATAAGCTGTATGACATCGAGCGCGACCTCAAGGAGGTCAGCGACGAACAGCGGTTCATCGGTCGCCAGGAAAGAAGCTTACCGATCCTCGGTCAGCTGAAAAGCTGGCTGGATAAGACGTACGCCCAGGTGACGCCGCAAAGCGTATTGGGCAAGGCGGTGCATTACCTGGCAAACAACTGGAGCCGCCTGGAACGGTATGTCGAAGCGGGCCATTTGCCAATCGACAACAACCTGGCAGAGCGTGCGATAAAACCGTTTGTCATTGGGCGCAAGGCTTGGCTGTTCAGTGACACGCCCAAGGGCGCCACGGCAAGTGCGCAGATATACAGCTTGGTCGAGACCGCCAAGGTCAACGGCCAGGAGCCCTATACGTGGCTGCGCCACGTACTTGAGCACCTGCCGTATGCATCGTCGGTGGCCGACTACGAAGCTCTTCTGCCGTGGAACTGCTCGCCAGAGATGCCACGGTAACCTGCTGCCCCATCATGTGATAGGTGGGGTTCATGGATCGCACTC
>NZ_AEWE02000060.1:33289-33899 GCF_000190455.2 Pseudomonas sp. TJI-51 | reverse complement strand
CTGGCTTGCCGGCGATTGGGTCGCGCAGCGGCCCCTTTGTTGTCCGATCCATTCAACGGACCGTTCCGATTATTTTGGTTGTCCATGCTTGTACATACAAGTAAAGGTGTGTTTGTATATTATCCACGACATACCCGCCCGCGCTCGACCGCAGAGGACCCTTCCCGTGACCGACAACAATAAATACCGTGACGTTGAAATCCGTGCCCCACGTGGCAACAAGCTCACCGCCAAAAGCTGGCTGACCGAAGCGCCACTGCGCATGCTGATGAACAACCTCGACCCGCAGGTCGCGGAGAACCCGAAGGAGTTGGTGGTTTATGGGGGCATCGGCCGCGCCGCGCGCAACTGGGCATGCTACGACAAGATCGTCGAAACCCTGACCCGCCTGGAAGACGACGAAACCCTGCTGGTGCAATCGGGCAAGCCGGTCGGGGTGTTCAAGACCCACAGCAACGCCCCGCGTGTATTGATCGCCAACTCCAACCTGGTGCCGCACTGGGCCAGCTGGGAGCACTTCAACGAGCTGGACGCCAAAGGCCTGGCCATGTATGGCCAGATGACCGCCGGCAGCTGGATCTACATCGGTAGCCAGGGCATCGTCCAGGGC
>NZ_AEWE02000060.1:5144-33212 GCF_000190455.2 Pseudomonas sp. TJI-51 | reverse complement strand
GGGGGGGGGGGGGCCCCCCAGCCACTGGCGGCGACCCTGGCCGGGGCTTGCTCGCTGAACATCGAATGCCAGCAGAGCCGCATCGACTTCCGTCTGCAAACCCGCTACGTCGACGAGCAGGCCACCGACCTCGACGACGCCCTGGCACGCATCGCCAGGTACACCGCCGAAGGCCAGGCAATCTCCATCGCCCTGCACGGCAACGCCGCGGAAATCCTGCCCGAACTGGTCAAGCGCGGCGTGCGCCCGGACATGGTCACCGACCAGACCAGCGCCCACGACCCACTCAACGGTTACCTGCCCGCCGGCTGGACCTGGGAACAGTACCGCGACCGCGCGCAGACCGAACCTGCGGCAGTGGTCAAGGCCGCCAAGCAGTCGATGGCCGTGCACGTGCAGGCCATGCTCGACTTCCAGAAGCAGGGCGTCCCGACGTTCGACTACGGCAACAACATCCGCCAGATGGCCAAGGAAGAAGGCGTAGCGAACGCCTTCGACTTCCCAGGTTTCGTACCCGCTTACATCCGCCCGTTGTTCTGCCGCGGCGTTGGCCCGTTCCGCTGGGCGGCGCTGTCCGGTGAGGCCGACGACATCTACAAGACCGACGCCAAGGTCAAGGAGCTGATCCCCGACGACGCCCACCTGCACCGCTGGCTGGACATGGCCCGCGAGCGCATCAGCTTCCAGGGCTTGCCGGCGCGTATCTGCTGGGTTGGCCTGGGCCTGCGTGCCAAGCTGGGCCTGGCGTTCAACGAAATGGTCCGCAGCGGCGAGCTGTCGGCGCCGGTAGTGATTGGCCGCGACCACCTGGACTCCGGGTCGGTGGCCAGTCCCAACCGCGAAACCGAAGCCATGCGCGACGGCTCGGACGCTGTCTCCGACTGGCCGCTGCTCAACGCCTTGCTCAATACCGCAGGCGGCGCCACCTGGGTCTCGCTGCACCACGGTGGCGGCGTGGGCATGGGCTTCTCGCAGCACTCGGGCATGGTCATCGTTTGCGACGGTACCGATGAAGCCGCCGAGCGTATCGCCCGCGTGCTGACCAACGACCCGGGGACCGGTGTCATGCGCCACGCCGATGCCGGCTACGACATCGCCATCGACTGCGCCAGGGAGCAGGGCCTGGACCTGCCGATGATCACGGGCTGACCCCCGGCTTTGGCTCGCACCCCGCCAGGGGTGATACTGAACAACAAGAAGGAGCGCACAGGCACCACAGACGGGCCTGTGGCTCCAAGCGACTGGAGTAGCAACGTGACCGAATTGACCCTCAAGCCAGGCACCCTGACCCTGGCCCAGCTGCGCGCCATTCACGCCGCGCCCGTGCGCTTGCAGCTGGATGCCAGCGCCGCGCCCGCCATTGACGCCAGTGTGGCCTGCGTTGAGCAGATCATTGCCGAAGACCGCACCGCCTACGGTATCAACACCGGCTTTGGCCTGCTGGCGTCGACCCGTATCGCCAGCCACGACCTGGAAAACCTGCAACGCTCGCTGGTGCTGTCCCACGCTGCCGGTGTCGGTGCGCCGCTGGATGACGAGCTGGTGCGGCTGATCATGGTGCTGAAGATCAACAGCCTCAGCCGCGGGTTCTCCGGCATTCGCCGCAAGGTCATCGACGCGCTGATCGCCCTGGTCAATGCCGAAGTCTACCCGCACATCCCGCTGAAAGGGTCGGTCGGGGCTTCCGGTGACCTCGCCCCCTTGGCGCATATGTCGCTGGTGCTGCTGGGCGAAGGCAAGGCACGCTACAAGGGCCAGTGGCTGTCAGCGACCGAAGCCTTGGCGGTGGCCGGCCTCGAGCCATTGACCCTGGCCGCCAAGGAGGGCCTGGCCCTGCTCAACGGCACGCAGGCTTCCACCGCCTATGCGCTGCGCGGCCTGTTCCAGAGTGAAGACCTGTACGCCGCCGCCATTGCCTGCGGTGGCCTGAGCGTCGAAGCCGCGCTGGGTTCGCGTTCGCCATTCGATGCGCGTATCCACGAAGTGCGGGGCCAGCGTGGCCAGATCGACACCGCGGCGTGCTTCCGCGACCTGTTGGGCGACGCCAGCGAAGTGTCGCTGTCGCACAAGAACTGCGACAAGGTGCAGGACCCGTATTCGTTGCGCTGCCAGCCGCAGGTCATGGGTGCGTGCCTGACCCAGTTGCGCCAGGCCGCCGAAGTGCTAGCGGTCGAAGCCAACGCCGTATCCGACAACCCGCTGGTGTTCGCTGCCGAAGGGGACGTGATTTCCGGCGGCAACTTCCACGCCGAGCCGGTGGCCATGGCCGCCGACAACATTGCCCTGGCCATCGCCGAAATCGGCTCGCTCAGCGAGCGCCGCATCTCGCTGATGATGGACAAGCACATGTCCCAGCTGCCGCCGTTCCTGGTGGAAAACGGCGGGGTCAACTCCGGTTTCATGATTGCCCAGGTGACCGCTGCTGCGCTGGCCAGCGAGAACAAGGCCCTGTCCCACCCGCACAGCGTCGACAGCCTGCCCACCTCGGCGAACCAGGAAGACCACGTTTCGATGGCCCCGGCTGCCGGCAAGCGCCTGTGGGAAATGGCCGAGAATACCCGAGGCGTCCTGGCCATCGAATGGCTGGGTGCCTGCCAGGGCCTCGACCTGCGCAAAGGCCTGAAGACCTCCACCAAGCTGGAGCAGGCGCGCCAGGCACTGCGCAGCGAAGTGCCGCACTACGACCGTGACCGTTTCTTTGCGCCAGACATCGAGAAGGCCGTGGAACTGCTGGCCAAGGGGAGCCTGACCGGTTTGTTGCCGGCCGGTGTGCTGCCAAGTCTGTAATGCCCCTGGGGCCGCCAGGCGGCCCACTCGCCGGCAAGCCGGCTCCCACAGTGAGGGGGCTGGCTTGCCGGCGATCTGGCTGCAAGGCAGCCCCCTCTCGACCTCACGACCACAAAAACAATTCAAGGACGTGACATGCAACAAGCTCAAGGTCTCAAGCGTGGGCTAAGCGCCCGCCACATCCGTTTCATGGCCCTCGGCTCGGCCATCGGCACCGGGCTGTTCTATGGCTCTGCCTCGGCCATCCAGATGGCCGGCCCGGCCGTGTTGCTGGCCTACCTGATCGGCGGCGCTGCCGTGTTCATGGTCATGCGCGCCCTCGGCGAAATGGCCGTGCACAACCCGGTGGCCGGCTCGTTCGGCCACTACGCCACCACCTACCTCGGCCCCATGGCCGGCTTCATCCTCGGCTGGACCTACGCCTTCGAGATGGTCATCGTCGCCATTGCCGACGTGACCGCCTTCGGCATCTACATGGGGTTCTGGTTCCCCGAGGTCGCCCGCTGGATCTGGGTGCTGGGCATCGTGCTCCTGATTGGCGGCCTGAACCTGTGCAACGTCAAGGTCTTTGGCGAAATGGAGTTCTGGCTGTCGTTGCTCAAGGTCGGCGCCATCGTGGCGATGATCCTCGCCGGCCTGGGCATCATGGCCTTCGGCTTCAGCCAGGTGGGCAGCGGGCATGCCGTTGGCGTGAGCAACCTGTTCGACCATGGCGGCTTCATGCCCAATGGCGTCGGTGGCCTGATCGCCTCGTTCGCCGTGGTGATGTTCGCCTTTGGCGGCATCGAGATCATCGGTGTCACGGCCGGTGAGGCCAAAGACCCACAGCGCGTGATCCCCAAGGCGATCAACGCGGTGCCGCTGCGCATCCTGCTGTTCTATGTGCTCACCTTGTTCGTGCTGATGTGCCTGTACCCATGGCCGCAGATCGGTAGCCAGGGCAGCCCGTTCGTGCAGATCTTCAGCAACCTGGGTATCGGTTCGGCGGCCGCGGTGCTGAACGTGGTGGTGATCTCGGCGGCGATTTCGGCCATCAACAGCGACATCTTCGGTGCCGGCCGCATGATGTATGGCCTGGCCCAGCAAGGCCATGCGCCGCGCGGCTTCAGCAAGTTGTCCAGGCACGGCGTGCCGTGGATGACCGTGGTCGTGATGGGGGCGGCACTGCTGGTGGGCGTGCTGCTCAACTACCTTATCCCCGAGAACGTGTTCCTGCTGATCGCCTCGATCGCCACCTTCGCCACCGTCTGGGTGTGGCTGATGATCCTGGTTACCCAGGTGGCCATGCGCCGGAGCCTGCGCCGTGAAGAGGTCGCCCAGCTGAAGTTCCCGGTACCGTTCTGGCCCTATGGCCCGGCCATGGCCATTGCCTTCATGGTGTTCATCTTTGGCGTGCTCGGTTACTTCCCGGACACCCAGGCGGCGTTGGTCGTCGGGGTGGTCTGGGTGGTGTTCCTGGTGGCGTCCTACCTGCTGTGGTGCAAGCCGCGGGCAGGGCAGGGCCAGCCAGTTGCAGAGCCGGCCGAGCTACACCGCTAGTACAGGAGATTGTGCATGAGAACCCTCTGGCAGCACTGCCATGCGGCAACCATGGCCGAAGGCCGCTATTCGCTTATCGAAGATGCGGCCATCGTCACCCACGCCGGGCTGATCGAATGGATCGGCCCGCGGGCCGGGCTGGGCCCGGTCGAGGCCGAGCGCACGGTGGACCTGGGCGGCGCCTGGGTCACCCCCGGGCTGATCGATTGCCATACCCACGCGGTATTCGGTGGCAACCGCAGTGGCGAGTTCGAACAGCGCCTGCAAGGCGTCAGCTATGCCGAAATCGCCGCCCAGGGCGGGGGCATTGCCAGCACCGTGCGGGCCACCCGTGCGGCCAGCGAGGATGAGCTGTTCGCCAGTGCGCGCCAGCGGGTTCAAGCCTTGATGCGCGACGGCGTGACAACCCTCGAGGTCAAGTCCGGCTACGGCCTGGACCTGGCCAACGAACGCAAGATGCTGCGCGTGGCCAGGCGGCTGGCGGATGCCCTGCCACTGACGGTGCGGGCCACCTGCCTGGCTGCCCACGCCTTGCCACCGGAATACGCCGGCCGGGCGGACGACTACATCACGCACATCTGCGACGAACTGCTGCCAAGCCTGGTCGGCGAAGGCCTGGTGGACGCAGTGGACGCCTTCTGCGAGCACCTGGCGTTCACCCCGGCCCAGGTCGAGCGGGTGTTCATCAAGGCGCGGGCGTTGGGGGTGCCGGTCAAGCTGCACGCCGAACAGTTGTCTTCGCTACACGGCTCCAGCCTGGCTGCGCGTTACCAGGCGCTGTCGGCCGACCACCTGGAATTCATGACTGAAGAAGACGCCATCGCCATGGCCAAGGCGGGCACGGTCGCGGTGCTGCTGCCGGGCGCTTTCTATTTTTTGCGCGAAACCCAACTGCCGCCGATGGACGCCTTGCGCCGCCATGGGGTGAAGATCGCCCTTGCCAGCGACCTCAACCCGGGTACCTCGCCCGGGTTGTCGCTGCGGTTGATGCTGAACATGGGCTGCACGTGCTTCCGTATGACGCCGGAAGAAGCCCTGGCCGGCGTCACGGTGCATGCCGCCACCGCGCTGGGCCTGGGTGACAGCCACGGCTCGCTGGAAGTTGGCAAGGTGGCCGATTTCGTCGCCTGGCAGGTCGAGCGCCCCGCCGACCTGGCGTACTGGCTCGGCGGCGACCTGCCCAAGCGCGTGGTGCGCAGTGGCCATGAAATTACCAATTGAGGGAGGCTAGATGGACAAGGTATTGAGTTTCCACCAAGGGCATTTGCCGTTGCTGATCAGCATGCCCCACGCCGGCCTCAAGCTCACCCCGGCCGTGGACCAGGGCCTGGTCGACCAAGCGCGCAGCCTGCCCGACACGGATTGGCACATACCACGTCTTTACGACTTTGCCCGGGAACTGGGGGCCAGCGTGGTCGCCGCGCAGTATTCGCGGTTCGTCATCGACTTGAACCGCCCGGCTGACGACAAACCGTTATATGCCGGTGCTACAACCGGCTTGTATCCGGCCACGCTGTTCGATGGCGTGCCTTTGTTCAAGCAGGGGCTGGAGCCCACTGCCGAAGCGCGCGAGGCCTGCCTGGCGACGATCTGGCAGCCTTATCACCAAACGATCCGCAACGAGCTGGCGCGCCTGCGGGAAATCCACGGCTACGCGCTGCTGTGGGATGCCCACTCGATTCGTTCGCTGATCCCGCACCTGTTCGATGGCAGGCTGCCGGACTTCAACCTGGGCACGTTCAATGGCGCCAGTTGCGACCCGGACCTGGCCGAGCGGCTGGTGCAGGTGTGCAGCCAAGCCCAGGGTTACAGCCATGTGCTTAACGGGCGTTTCAAAGGCGGCCACATCACCCGGCATTACGGCGACCCGGCGCATGACATCCATGCCGTACAGCTGGAGCTGGCGCAAAGCACCTACATGGAAGAGCAGGAGCCGTTTACCTACCGCGAAGACCGCGCCCAGCCGACGCGCGAGGTGTTGAAGGCGTTGCTCCAGGCCGCATTGGCGTGGGGCCGGGAGCATTACGGCAAGTAATGAGCGGCGCGCCGTCGCGTGGGTTGGCTCAGCTATTACCCACGAAGGTGAGGGTGAGTTCGCGCAGCAGCGCCAGCTCTTCCTGCTGCTTGTCCTCCCAAAGGCCCTGCTGCAGAGCGACTTCCTCGTGCAGCGGGTGCTCGCTGCCGGACAGCTCCAGTACCCGCTGGCGGTAACGGGCCTCTATCTGCGCGAAGCGCGGCGCATGTTCGCCGCGCAGGCGCTGGGCCCAGCTGCTATTGGCCAGCAGGTAATCGATGAACACTTCACTGTGTTCGCTCTGGCGCACGCTTTCCAGTACCCGCGACAGCTCGCCACGGGCCAGGTTTGCGGCCCCGCGAAAACGCATGCTGTCGGCGATCGGCAGGTCCAGCTCCCTGGCCAGCTCGCGACGGTAGGCCAGGCGCACCGAGACCAGGTCGCCCGAACCGGTGCGCGTGGCGGCAAGCTTTTCCAGCTGGTCCACGCGGAACAGCCGTAACAGGCGCTGGTGCAGGCTGTGCAGGGTATCGCCAGCGTCGATCAGCAGGCGGTTGGCCATGAGGTACAGTTCGATGTTGTTGAACTCCTGAAGTGCGCCGTCGTGGCACGTCTGCGAGCCCGTCTCTGGGTCGGGCAGCGCCGCTGCGGCAATGCTTTCCATGATCGGCCGTTCATCCTGGTTGGCTGCGGCTGCCACCAGCATCAGGCGCACCCGCGCACAGAAGTCGCCCCGGGTGGTAGGGTCGACGAACGGCGCGGCATTGTGCAAACGGCCTGCTAGCCGCAACAGGTCGCTGCCCTCCAGCTGTTGCCAGCAGCTGCGCAAGGCTTCGTTCTGAGCCTCGTCACCCAGCAGCCAGTCTTCGAGCCTGGGGGTGTCGTCGCCCTGCAACGGGAAGTGCGGATGGTCGAGCGAGCCTTCACTGGACGAGTTGACCAGCATCAGGTTGTCTGGAATGTCCAGGGCGAACGAGTAACTGCGCTGGCTATCCGAGTAGGCCCGCACGCGCAGGATGGTGGCGTCGGGCAAGGGGTTGTCGAACAACGAAATCGACGAAATCGGCATGGCGTTGTTCAGGTTGGAGAGGATGTGCTCGGGCAGTTGGGTGATGTTGTTCGAGCTGAGGTCCAGCAACTCCAGGGGTAGCAGCGCGTCGCACCAGTCTGGCCACGCGTGCAGGTTCATGTTGGTCAGTTCGAGGGACGTCAGGTTGGCGGACAACCGCGCAGGCACCTGGGTGATGTTGCCGACCCGGTTGCCAGACAGGTCGAGCGAGGTCAGGTGCTCAAGCTCGGCAAAGGTTTCCAGCATGGCCTGGTCGACCTCCAGGCCCATGTTGCGAAACTCCAGGTAGGTCAGGCGCGGCAGGCGCGGCAAGGCCGATGCCAGTGCAGGCGTAGCACCTTGGTGAGCATCGATGGTCAGGCGGGTGATGTTCGGAAAGCGGGCAAGCAGTTCGCTGAGTTGTGCTGAGGTGCCACTGAGGCGGGTCAGGGTCATGGCATGCACACGCTCGCCGAAGAACGCCGGGAGGCGACGCGGGAAGTGTTCGATGGCAACGTCCTCCAGTTGCAGGCGAAGGTATTGCTGGCCCTGCTCCTGGCGCTCCCAGAATGCGTTTATCGCTGCTGCCATACGCTGCCGGTCGGTCAGGGCCGCCTGGGTCAACGGGTTGCTCGAACTCGAGGCATGGACCCAGCCATCGATCGCATCGCGCATGAGTTGCCGCTCGCTGCGGAGGCGTTCCAGCCGTTGGTTCAGCGCCGGGGGCTGATCCACGGTGACCTGGGCGGTTTCCGGGCGTTCGTTCAGCAGCAGGCGTTGCAGGTGCGTTTCATTGATGGGGTTGCCTTGCAGCGAAATCACCGGCGCGCGTTGCAGCGGCGTTTCCCCCAGCAGGAACGCGGGCAGTGACGTCAGGTTGTTGTCCTGTAACGACAGGTGCCCGATACGGCTCAGGGTTTCGCTGTCGATACCGGTGGGCCATTGGCTCAGTTGCATCCGGTTCAAGCCCAGGTAATCCAGGGTAAACCAGTGGAAGCTGGCCCTGTCGATGCCTTGCTGCAGCCGGTTGCCACTGAGGTCCAGATGGGCAAGCCGTGCATGGCCTGCCAGCTCGCCAAGGTGGCTGTTGCTGAACGCCAGGTTCTGGTTGGTCATGGCCAGCCTGCGCAGGTTCGGCAGGGTCGAGGCAATGGTCGGCACGCTGGGCAGCAGTAGCGAGGGGGTTGCCCTGGGGTTGTACGGCCTGCTGATTTCCAGTGCTTCCAGCCCGGGCATCAGCCGCAGCAAGCGTTGCATCAGCCGCTCGCTCTGGCCCCAACCTGCCAGGGTGCCGCTTGGCAGGTCGAGCAGGTGCAGGCTGCGCACGCGGCGGTAGAAGAAATCGGGCAGGGTCAGCGGGATGTCGGTCAGCGGTACGCCTTGCACGCGCAGCTCGGCACCGAGCGCGGCATCATCCTCCAGGGCGGTGTCGTACCAGTGCTGCATGATCGCTTCACGCAGGGTGTCATAGGTGCGGGCCGCCTGGTCGGAGGCCGGTGAAATGGCTTCGCTCCAGTCGTCCAGGCTGCGTTGCAAGGCGTTGCGTTGCTCCATCAGCGTGGTCAGGTATTCGAGGATCTGCAGCCGGCTGCGGCCGTTGGCGGCAAGCGACATCAGCACCTGCTCGGCCGGCCTGCCGGTGCGTTCCGGAATGCCGGTGGCCCTCAGCGTGCTCAGCAGGTGCTGGCGCATGCTGCCCTGGCTTTGGTCATCACCGCTGCTCAAACGGTAGCCAACGCGGCCATCGGCAAAGCGCATCGGCGAGCGATAGCCGGGCCGGGGCGGTTGCATGCCCAACGCATCGCGTAAGGCCGGGCGGGGTAACAACGGGCTCTGTTGCAGCAGGTGCTGAAGGGCCTCGCCGCTGGTGACGCCCAGGCCTTGCATGGCGTCGGGCAAGGCTGCATGCAGCGCGCTGAAGAGCTGCGGGTAGCGACGCACCACCGCCCCGGGCTCGCCCTGCGCGTGAACGATGTAGCCGGCTGGCGAGTGGGTGATGGTCGCCCAGGGGCTGCTGCCCTGCGCGCCGATGGCATGGTCCTGGTCGGGCCAGTGACTGCGCTGCAACAGGCGCAGCCGCGTGTCTGCTGGCCAGCCCGGCAGGTGGGGCAGGGTTTGCATGATCAGCCGGTCGCTGTCCCAGCTTTGCGCGCCGGCCAGGTACAGGCCCTCATAAGCGCGGGCAAGGCGCACGTGTTGTTGGTAGGCGCGTATTTCCTCGGCCAGGTGCAGGGGCACCTTGCCGGCACCAAGGGCTTGCAGGTCAATGGCACTTGCGTTGCGCACCAGCTCATCGATGATCGGCGCTGGCAGGCTGGGGTAGACCCGGCGGATCACCTCGCCGTTGGCCGGCAGGGGGCTAGCGATGCGCGCGTACGCCGTGGTGAACGCTGCAGGCCAGGCGCTTTGGTCTGGCAGCTGGCGGATGTGGGCATCCAGCTTGAACCGCTGCAGGGTGTCTTCCAGCAGTGCGGGCAGCCGCCGGTTGTGGGCCAGGCAGTGGCGCAGCGTGTCTTCGTGGATATCGCAGACGTGCAGGATTCGCTGCAACGTCGCTTCATCGAAAGACCCGCTCAGGTGCCCCAGGCGGCGCAGCAGGCGTGCGCCGTCCCAGCTTTGCGGCTGCTCGGACTCCAGCAACCATGCCCCTGCACCATTGTGCAGCGCTTTGGGCTGGTAGCCTGCCGGGCGGGTCGGGTGTTCAAGGCGGTAACCCGTGGCAGCGGGGGTCACCGAGTAGACCCGGTTTTCCACGGGCAGCCAGGTTTTGCCGCCGTAGTGAAGCAGGCCGGATTCGTCTGGCTCCAGCCCACCCGGCAATACCCGGTCGTGGGCAAAGGGCGCCAGGTCCGCATGCCACAGGCGGCGCTCGCCGTCGGCCAGGTCGATTGGCTGCAGTTCTTCGATGAATGATGGCGTCTCCACGGGGATCCGCTCGACCACCGGCGTAGCCTGCCCCCCGCCGGCTGCCGCGAGCGCGGCCATGATGGCGACGTTGTCGATCACGTCCATCAAGTAGTCGAATGCCTGCTGGCGATCACCGTCAAGCCAGCTGTCGATGCCCTCGAACGTTTCATTGGCCAGCTGCAGGGCCGTTACCCCAAGCATCGCGGCGCCAAGCGGGGGGATGAACAGGGCGGCAACGTTCAGGCTGACGAAGGCCAGGGCCTTGAAGTAGTCAAGGTGGCGTTGCGCGGTCTTGCCGTTTTGCATGGCTGTCGGCACCGCATGGAACAGCCCGTCATCCCTCAGCCGCTTCTGCCGCTGGCAGGCCAGCTCGTCCAGGCACGGGCGGGTGAAGGGCTGCACGTGCAGACGCACCTGCGCGTTGGCGATGCGCTCCAGGAAGTGGCGCTTGTGCCGATCGGGTAGCAGGCGCTGGCATTCCGGGCGGCGGAAGGCAGGCAGCTGTTCACGCAGGAACGCTTCGGCATCGGCCCTGCTGGCGTGCTGGGTCAACGGCTCGGGCATGCCGGGCAGGTAAAGCACCACCCAGCCCGCATACGGGTACACTGGCCCTGGTGGGAATCGGCCGGCGCCCACCGGCCGGCGTGCGTCGAGGCCAATCGCCATGGCCCCGGTCAGCGGAACATGCAGCAACTCGATGCCCGCACACAGGACCGGGCGGCCATCGTGCTCAACCTTTGGCTCAGTGGCGAGCTTGAGCAAGGTTGCATGGAGGGCCGTGTCGATCCGGCCCAGCAGGCAGGCGTAGTGAACCTGCAACTCGAATGTGGAGCGCTCGGCAGCCTTGAACACGCCGGCAATGGCCGGCGCGTTGGGCTGCTCGCCCGGTGGGTCGAGCGCGTCGAGCAGCCGTTGATACTTGCCGCCGATATCCAGCTCGCGTGCCAGGGCCGCGAACGCTTCCGCGACGATGGGCAGTGGCACCGCCTGGGAGGCCAGGCCAACGTCGTTGCTATCGAGAATGGCCGAGGCGTGGCCGCCGGCGCGCAAGCCGTCCGGCTGGGCCTCGAAGGCCTCGAAGTTCTGCAAGGCACAATGCAGCAGGGGTTGGGTTGCCAGCTTCAGCGCGCGGGACGAAGTGACGAAAGGATCGCCGCCAGGGCTGGAGAGCGCCTCGGTAAGGGCGGCCGCCCTGTTCAGGTTCATCAGGTAGGTACGCTCGACATCGAGTGTGGTGCCCAAGCGCTGGCTGACCGCGGTGGACAGCAGCTCGGTGGCATAGCGCTGCAGGTCAGGCAGGGTTGCCAGGAGGGCACTCAGGTTCGCTTCGGCTTGCACGTGTTGGCCATAGGTTTGCACCAGGGCCTTGGCCACCGTTGGGTGTGCCAGGCATGCGCGTTCCAGCCTGGGGTCGCGCTGGCTGGCCGCCTGACGCAGCTGGCGGCGCTGCTCTGGCCGGGCGTCGACCACCCAGGCGGGTAGCTTGCTGCTGACCAACTGGTGGTAGAAGTCGGGCTCGCAGGCTGCAGGTTTGGTGGCGTCGATCATGGGGAGTCTCACTTCGAGGGTGTTCCCCGATGCTAGGGAGGCTCGCCTGCGCCCTGCACATAAGATGATCTCGCTTAGGTACATGCTCTAAGCGCAATTCAGGTTTATGATGGCCAACGGCCGAATATATCCTCACACGGAGTGCGCGATGCAGACCCTCTACCCGCAGATCAAACCCTACGCCCGGCACGATCTGGCCGTGGAAGCGCCGCATGTGTTGTATGTCGACGAAAGCGGCTCGCCGGAAGGTTTGCCCGTGGTGTTCATCCACGGTGGCCCTGGCGCTGGTTGCGACGCCCAGAGCCGCTGCTATTTTGACCCCAACCTGTATCGCATCATCACCTTCGACCAGCGCGGCTGTGGCCGCTCCACGCCCCATGCCAGCCTGGAGAACAACACCACGTGGCACCTGGTCAAAGACATGGAGCGTATCCGCGAGCACCTGGGTATCGATAAATGGGTGCTGTTCGGTGGCTCGTGGGGCTCCACCCTGGCCCTGGCTTACGCCCAGACCCACCCCGAGCGGGTGCATGGCCTGATCCTGCGCGGCATATTCCTGTGCCGGCCCCAGGAAATCCAGTGGTTCTACCAGGAGGGCGCCAGTCGCCTGTTCCCCGACTACTGGCAGGACTACATTGCGCCGATCCCCGCGCAGGAGCGTGGAGACCTGGTGGCGGCCTTCCACAAGCGCCTTACCGGCAATGACCAGATCGCCCAGATGCACGCCGCCAAGGCCTGGTCCACCTGGGAAGGTCGCACCGCCACCCTGCGCCCCAATCCGCTGGTGGTCGACCGCTTCTCCGAGCCGCAGCGGGCCCTGTCGATTGCCCGTATCGAATGTCACTTCTTCATGAACAACGCGTTCCTCGAGCCGGACCAGCTGATCCGCGACCTGCCGAAAATCGCCCATTTGCCGGCAGTGATCGTGCACGGCCGCTACGATGTGATCTGCCCGCTGGACAACGCCTGGGCCCTGCACCAGGCCTGGCCGAACAGCGAGCTGAAGGTGATCCGTGACGCTGGCCATGCGGCCTCCGAGCCTGGCATTACCGATGCACTGGTCCGTGCCGCCGACCAAATGGCACGCCGCTTGCTCGACCTGCCGCTGGAAGAAGCATGAGGGGCCTGCTGCAACGGGTGCGTGGGGCGCGGGTAGAAGTCGCGGGCGAGGTGGTGGGTGCCATCGACCAGGGGTTGCTGGTGCTGGTTGCCGTAGAGCCTGAAGATTCCCGCGAGCACGCCGATAAGCTTTTGCACAAGCTGTTGAACTACCGGGTGTTCAGCGACGAGCAGGGCAAGATGAACAAGTCGCTCAAGGATGTGGGCGGCGGCTTGCTGCTGGTGTCGCAGTTCACCTTGGCGGCAGACACCCGCAACGGCCTGCGCCCGAGCTTCTCGACGGCTGCGCCGCCGGCGCTCGGGGCCGAATTGTTCGACTATCTTTTGCAGCAGGCCAACAGCCAATACGCCCCTGTGGCCAGCGGCCGATTTGGCGCAGATATGCAGGTGCACTTGGTAAATGATGGCCCCGTGACATTTATGTTACAAATTTGAGGTCAATAAACCCCTTGTTCACAGGAAAACAAGGGGTTTTGTACGATAAATAGTTGTTCCAGCCTGATGCGTTGTCACGCGACCTGCTGGATAATCGCGCGCTGCATGGACCTGCGTTCGCAGGTTCGTTTCACTCTGACTCGAGCATTGTCTGGAACCGTTTGGGGAATCATTACGCCCTCTCGGGGTCCGAACAGTGCTCGCCAACCCGGCATTTGTCGCTGGCCGTTGGTTTCATGATCTGTTTTCGGCGAGGGTTGCTCGTGATTGTTAGTCCCCAAAAAGCATCAAGAATCCCCGGCATCCGGTTGCGCAAGGCCCTGATGGCCAGCATGGCCCTGGTTGGCCTGATGAGCGCGGGCCAGCTGTGGGCATTCAATCTTGACGATGTTGCAGCCAAGGCAAAGGATCTGGCCGGCCAGAAGTACGAGGCACCGAAAAGCAACCTGCCGGCAGTGTTCCGCGACATGAAGTTCGCGGACTACCAGAAGATCCACTTCCTGCAGGAAAAGGCCGAGTGGGCCAAGGACAAGACTCCGTTCAAGCTGTCCTTCTACCACCAGGGCATGCACTTCGACACACCGGTGAAAATCAACGAAGTCACCGCGACCAAGGTCGAGGAAATCAAGTACGACCCGAGCCGTTTCGAGTTCGGTGACGTGCCACACGACCCGGATACCACCAAGAACCTGGGGTACGCCGGTTTCCGTGTGCTGTACCCGATCAACAAGGCAGACAAGCAGGACGAAATCATGACCCTGCTGGGTGCCAGCTACTTCCGCGTAGTCGGCAAGGGCCATGTATACGGCCTGTCGGCCCGTGGCCTGGCCATCGACACCGCGCTGCCGTCGGGCGAGGAGTTCCCGCGCTTTACCGAATTCTGGGTCGAGAAGCCCAAGCCGGCTGACAAGCATTTGGTGATCTACGCCCTGCTGGACTCGCCGCGTTCCACCGGCGCCTACAAACTGATCCTGCGCCCAGGCACCGACACCGTGGTCGACGTGCAGTCCCGCGTGTTCCTGCGTGATCAGGTCAGCCGCCTGGGCATTGCCCCGCTGACCAGCATGTACCTGTTCGGCCCTAACCAGCCGTCCAAAGTGCTCAACTACCGGCCGGCCCTGCATGACTCCGAAGGCCTGTCCATCCACGCTGGCAACGGCGAGTGGATCTGGCGCCCGCTGAACAACCCGAAACACCTGTCGGTCAGCAACTTCAGCGTGGAAAGCCCACGCGGTTTCGGCCTGATGCAGCGTCAGCGTGCCTTCAGCGACTACGAAGACCTCGACGACAACTACCAGAAGCGCCCAAGCGCCTGGATCGAGCCGAAGGGTGACTGGGGCAAGGGCACCGTCGACCTGGTCGAAATCCCGACTGCCGACGAGACCAACGACAATATCGTGGCGTTCTGGAGCCCGGAAAAGCTGCCTGAACCCGGCAAGCCGTTCGAGTACGACTACCGTCTGCACTTCACCATCGACGAACCCAAGTTCCAGGCCCCTGACCTGGGCTGGGTCAAGCAGACCCTGCGCTCCACGGGTGACGTCAAGCAGTCCAACCTGATCCGCCAGCCAGACGGCAGCGTGGCCTTCGTGGTCGACTTCGCCGGCCCGGCGCTGGCTGCCCTGCCTGAGGACACTCCGCTGCGCAGCCAGGTCAGCGTGGGCGACAACGCCGATGTGGTCGAGAACAACCTGCGCTATAACCCAGAGACCAAGGGCTGGCGCCTGACCCTGCGGCTGAAGGTCAAAGAGGCCAACAAGTCGACCGAAATGCGTGCCGCGCTGGTGCGTGATGTGCCAGCCGAACCGGCCAAGCCTGCCCAGGACGCCAAGCAAGACAAGGCCGCCGCCAAGCCTGCCAAGGCCGACAAAGCGGACAAGGCCGCCAAGGCCGAACAACCTGCCGCCGACGCGGCGCCCACCAACGGGGCCCCGGCCACCACCGAGAAGGTGCTGACCGAGACCTGGAGCTATCAGTTGCCTGCCGATGAGTAACTCAAGCGCAAGGCCGGAATCGCTTGGCGAGTACCTGGCCCACCTACCACTTGGCGACGAGCAGCGGGCAGAACTGGCCAGCTGCACCTCGTTCAGTGAGCTGCACCAACGCCTGGCGGCCAACCCGGCCGCCAGCCCTGCCGAGGCCGTGCAGGCCTCGGTGGGTCCGCGCCTTACCGTAGGCAGCGCCGCGGAGCTGGAAGAGGCCGAAATGCTCGGCGTCGACGGCAGCGGCCGCCTGTGCCTGAAGATTGCCCCGCCTATCAAGCGTACCAAGGTCGTGCCGGAGCCGTGGCGCACCAACCTGTTGGTCCGCATGTGGCGCCGCATGACCGGCCGCCCCAATGCGCCGCAGCCGCCCAAGCGCGAGCTGCCGGCAGCGCGCTGGCGCACCGTCGGGTCGATCCGCCGTTATATCCTGCTGGCCCTGATGATCGGTCAGACCATCGTTGCCGGCTGGTACATGAAGAGCATCCTGCCGTACCAGGGCTGGTCGTTCGTCGACCTAGACGAAGTGCTCAACCAGCCGTTGTGGGATACGGTGGTGCAGGTATGGCCCTATGCCTTGCAGACTTCCATCCTGATCCTCTTCGGCATCCTGTTCTGCTGGGTGTCGGCGGGCTTCTGGACCGCGCTGATGGGCTTCCTGGAGCTGCTCACCGGGCGCGACAAGTACAAGATCTCCGGCAGCAGCGCCGGCAACGAGCCGATTGCGCCCGAGGCGCGTACCGCGCTGGTGATGCCGATCTGCAACGAGGACGTGCCGCGGGTATTCGCCGGCCTGCGGGCGACGTTCGAATCGGTGGCCGCCAGTGGCAACCTCGACCGTTTCGACTTCTTCGTGCTCAGCGACACCAACGACACCGACATCGCCGTGGCCGAACAGCAGGCCTGGCTGGACGTGTGCCGTGAAACCAAAGGCTTTGGCCGGATCTTCTACCGCCGCCGCCGGCGGCGCGTGAAGCGCAAGAGCGGCAACCTCGACGACTTCTGCCGTCGCTGGGGTGGCGAGTACAAGTACATGGTCGTGCTCGACGCCGACAGTGTCATGAGTGGCGAATGCCTGAGCAGCCTGGTGCGCCTGATGGAGGCCAACCCGGACGCCGGTATCATCCAGACCGGGCCGAAAGCCTCGGGCATGGACACCCTGTATGCGCGCATGCAGCAGTTCGCCACCCGCGTGTACGGCCCGCTGTTCACTGCCGGGCTACATTTCTGGCAACTGGGCGAGTCGCACTACTGGGGCCACAACGCGATCATCCGCATGAAGCCGTTCATCGAGCACTGCGCCTTGGCGCCGTTGCCGGGCAAGGGCGCCTTCGCCGGCGCCATCCTGTCCCACGACTTCGTCGAAGCGGCGTTGATGCGCCGTGCCGGCTGGGGCGTGTGGATCGCCTACGACTTGCCGGGCAGTTACGAAGAGCTACCGCCGAACCTGCTTGACGAGCTCAAGCGTGACCGTCGCTGGTGCCACGGCAACCTGATGAACTTCCGCCTGTTCCTGGTCAAGGGCATGCACCCGGTGCACCGTGCGGTGTTTCTCACAGGGGTCATGTCGTACCTGTCGGCACCGTTGTGGTTCCTGTTCCTGGTGCTGTCGACCGCGCTGCTGGCGACCAACACGCTGATGGAGCCGCAGTACTTCATCGAGCCGTACCAGCTGTACCCGCTGTGGCCACAGTGGCACCCGGAAAAGGCCGTGGCGCTGTTCTCCACCACCATCGTGCTGCTGTTCCTGCCCAAGCTGCTCAGCGTCATCCTGATCTGGGCCAAGGGCGCCGTCGAGTTCGGCGGGCGAATCAAGGTCACCTTGTCGATGCTGATGGAGATGCTGTTCTCCATGCTGCTGGCGCCTGTGCGCATGATCTTCCATACCCGCTTCGTCCTGGCCGCGTTCCTCGGTTGGGCGGCGACCTGGAACTCGCCGCAGCGCGACGACGACTCCACACCGTGGAGCGAAGCGGTGCGTCGGCATGGCCCGCAGACGCTGCTGGGCATCGCCTGGGCCGGGCTGGTGGCATGGCTGAACCCAAGCTTCCTGTGGTGGCTGGCGCCGATCGTCGGTTCGCTGATGCTGTCGATTCCGGTATCGGTCATTTCCAGCCGCACCCGTCTGGGGCTGGCGGCCAAGGACGAGAAGCTGTTCCTGATCCCCGAGGAATACGCGACGCCGCAGGAGCTGCTGGCAACCGACCAGTACACCCACGAAAACCGCTGGCATGCCCTGCATGACGGTTTCGTGCGTGCTGTGGTCGACCCGCGGCAGAACGCCCTGGCCTGCGCCATGGCCACGGCCCGCCACGGGCAGGCGGCGCCGATCGAGGCGCTGCGTGCCGAGCGCGTGGCCAAGGCCATCGAGGTCGGGCCGAAAGGGCTGGACCTCAATACCCGCCTGGCGTTGCTCAGCGACCCGGTCGCCTTGAGCCGCCTGCACGAGCAGGTATGGGCCGAGCACAATGCGGCGTGGATCGATGTGTGGCGTGCCTCGATCAAGAACGACCCGCATTCGCCGCTGCTGCCGTTGCATCCGGAGAATGAAGGCCAGCCGGCACTCGCAGGCGCCTGACCGGCCCTTTCGCGGGCACGCCCGCTCCCACAGGGTTCCGCATTTCCCTGTGGGAGCGGGCGTGCCCGCGAAGCTTCAAGGGCCCACCCCTGATTTTGGCCAACAAAGTCCCCCCCAGTGCTAGGTCCCCGGGCCGGCATGCGTTAGCATCCCTCTCCGATACGAAGCATCGGCCGGTACGGCCGTGCCAACACAATAAGATTCGCTACTTTTCTTGCTAGGGGACTTGGTGATGATCAAGAAATACCTTTCGCGACTGCTGGTCGGTGTCACCGCCCTGGTCGCCGTGACAGCGGCGCAGGCCGGCGCCATCGATGATGCGGTCAAGCGCGGCACCTTGCGGGTGGGCATGGACCCGACCTACATGCCGTTCCAGATGACCAACAAGCGTGGCGAGATCATCGGCTTCGAGGTCGATATCCTCAAAGCCATGGCCAAGTCGATGGGCGTCAAGTTCGAGGCGGTGTCCACCGCTTACGACGGCATCATCCCGGCGCTGTTGACCGGCAAGTTCGACATGATCGGCAGCGGCATGACCCTTACCCAGGAACGCAACCTGCGCCTGAACTTCAGCGAACCCTTCATCGTGGTTGGCCAGACCCTGCTGATCCGCAAGGAACTGGCAGGCGAGATCAAGTCGTACAAGGACCTGAACAACGAGAAGTACCGCCTCACCTCCAAGCTTGGCACCACCGGCGAAATGGTTTCCAAGAAGCTGATCGGCAAAGCCAAGTACCATGGCTATGACAACGAGCAGGAAGCCGTGATGGATGTGGTCAACGGCAAGGCTGACGCTTTTGTCTACGACGCGCCCTATAACGTGGTGGCGGTGGACAAGGCCGGTGCCGGCAAGCTGTTGTTCCTCGAAGAACCCTTCACCTACGAGCCGCTGGCCTTCGGCCTGAAGAAAGGCGACTACGACAGCATCAACTTCATCAACAATTTCCTGCACCAGATCAAGCACGACGGGACCTACGATCGTATTCACGACAAGTGGTTCAAGAACAAGGACTGGCTGAAGGAAATGGAATAAAAGCTGGCTTCAAGCCGCAAGCTTCAAGCTGCAAGAACAAGCGGGTCGGTGTACGGTCCGCTTGTGCTTGCAGCTTGGAGCTTGCGGCTTGACGCTTTCTGGAGTACCCACGTGATCAAACACAAGAAAGCCCAGTGGCCCTGGCACGGGCTGACCGCGCTGGTCCTGGTGGGCCTGGCGTTCAGCCTGTACATGGCCACCTCGATGATTTCCTACGAGTGGCGCTGGAACCGCGTTCCGCAGTACTTCGCCTACAAGGCCGAGGAAACCCAGCGTGCAGCCGATTACGGCACCGTGCAGGGAATCGTCATTTCCGGCGATAACGCCCGCGTGACGCTGAAGGACGAAAGCGGCGCCGAGCAGGTGCTGGATGTGGACGCGGACAGCCTGCAACTGAGCCGCGGCGACGATGTTGCCGAGGGCGACCAGATCGGTGTGACCCGCCACTGGGCCGCCGGGCCGCTGGCCTGGGGCCTGTGGACCACGCTATGGATCTCGGTCGTGTCCGGCGCCTTGGGCCTGGTGATCGGCCTGTTCGCCGGCCTGTGCCGGTTGTCGACCAACCCGACCCTGCGCGACCTGTCGACGGTGTACGTCGAACTGGTGCGTGGCACCCCGTTGCTGGTGCAGATATTCATCTTCTACTTCTTCATCGGTACGGTGCTCAACCTGTCCCGCGAATTTGCCGGGGTGGCTGCACTGGCGTTGTTCACGGGCGCCTACGTGGCAGAAATCGTGCGGGCCGGGGTGCAGTCGATCGCCAAAGGCCAGAACGAAGCTGCGCGCTCGCTGGGCCTGAACGCCGGCCAGTCGATGCGCCACGTGATCCTGCCCCAGGCTTTCAAACGCGTACTGCCGCCCTTGGCCGGCCAGTTCATCAGCCTGGTCAAGGACACCTCGCTGGTGTCGGTGATCGCCATTACCGAATTGACCAAGAGCGGCCGCGAGGCCATTACCACCTCGTTCTCCACCTTCGAGATCTGGTTCTGTGTGGCAGGCCTGTACCTGCTGATCAACCTGCCGCTGTCGCACATTGCCAGCCGGCTCGAGCGGAGGCTTGCGCAAAGTGATTGAAGTCCGTGACCTGCTGAAAATATTCGACACCCGCGGCCAGGTGGTCCGGGCTGTGGATAACGTCACCACCCAGGTGGCCAAGGGCGAAGTGGTGGTGGTACTGGGCCCGTCGGGCTCGGGCAAGTCCACCTTCCTGCGTTGCCTTAACGGGCTGGAGCACTTCGACCAGGGCCATGTCGCCATCGACGGCCTGCAACTGGCTGACCCGAAGACCGACATCAACGCCTACCGCCGCGAAGTCGGCATGGTGTTCCAGCATTTCAACCTGTTCCCGCACATGA
Source organism: Pseudomonas sp. TJI-51 (assembly GCF_000190455.2). NCBI lineage: Bacteria > Pseudomonadati > Pseudomonadota > Gammaproteobacteria > Pseudomonadales > Pseudomonadaceae > Pseudomonas > Pseudomonas sp. TJI-51. The sequence goes on along the minus strand of NZ_AEWE02000060.1, from coordinate 12,867 downwards.
CCGTGCTGGAAAACCTGTGCCTGGCGCAGAAGGTGGTGCGCAAGCGCAACAAGGCGGACCGTGAGGCCAAGGCGCGGGCGTTGCTGGAGAAGGTGGGCATTGCACAGAAGGCCAACGAATACCCGTCACGGCTTTCCGGCGGTCAGCAGCAGCGTGTAGCGATTGCCCGCGCCTTGTGCATGGAGCCCAAGGTCATGCTGTTCGATGAACCGACTTCTGCGTTGGACCCTGAAATGGTCGGCGAGGTGCTGGACGTGATGAAGACCCTGGCCCAGGAAGGCATGACTATGGTCTGCGTCACCCACGAAATGGGCTTTGCCCGCGAAGTGGCCGACCGGGTGCTGTTCTTCGATCACGGCAAATTGCTGGAAGACTCGGCCCCGGCCGCGTTCTTTGCCGCGCCGAAAGACCCCCGCGCGCAGGCCTTCCTGCGCCAGGTGCGTTAACCTGCACCGGCCTCTTCGCCGCTAAAGCCGCTCCTACACGCAACGTGGTCGGTGTAGGAGCGGCTTTAGCCGCGAACACCGGCAATGCCGGTGCCATCCACTGCGATGTCCGCGTCGCGGCCCTCAGATATTGAACCGCCCGACCATCCCCCGCAGCTGCTGCCCCAGCTGTTCCAGCTCGCCGCTCGACATCGCTGTCTGCTCACTGGCCGCACTGGTCTGGTCCGACACATCCCGCACATTCAGCACGCTCCGGTTGATCTGCTCGGCCACCACGCTCTGTTCTTCGCTGGCCGTGGCGATCTGCTGGTTCATGCCCTGGATGTTCGACACCGTGTTGGTGATCTGGCCCAAGGCATCGCCGGCCCTGCGGCTCAGCTCCACACTTTGTTCGGTCAGCTGCTTGCTGTTGTCCAGCAAGCGGGTGACCTCGTCGGTGCCGCTGTGCAGGCTGTCGATCAACTGGCCGATCTCTTCGGTTGCGGTGGAGGTGCGCTGGGCCAGGCCGCGTACCTCATCGGCCACCACGGCGAAACCGCGCCCGGCTTCACCGGCCCGTGCCGCTTCGATGGCAGCGTTCAGGGCCAGCAGGTTGGTCTGCTCGGAGACCGACTTGATGACATCGAGAATGCTGCCAATCCGCTGGCTTTCGCCCGCCAGGTGATGCATGGCCGCCAGGCAATGGTCCATCTGTCCGGCCAATTGCTCGATGCGGCCGATGGCTTCGGCCACCACCTGGTCGCCCACCTGGGCCTGCTGGTCGGCGCTGGTGGCGGCCTGCGAGGCCTGCTCGGCGTTTTGCGCCACTTCCTGAACCGTGGCGCTCATCTGGTTCATGGCGGTGGCAACCTGGTCGGTTTCCTCGCGCTGCTGGTTGATGCGCAGCTTGGTGTCTTCGCTGCTGGTCGCCAGCTGCGAGGCCGCCTGCGACAGCTGGCCGACGCCCTGGTCGATGCCCCCGATCAGTTCGCGCAGGCTCAAGGTCATCTCGCGCATGCTGGTCTGCAACTGGCCCATTTCGTCACGGCGCTGCACGGTGTCGACCTGGCTCAGGTCGCCCTTGGCGATGCGCGCCGCCACCGCCAGGGTCTGGCGCAAGGGTTGGGTGATCTGCAGGGTGATCAGCCAGGCAGCCAGGGCCCCCGCTACCAGTGCCAGCAACGCAACGCTGGTCAGCAGCGAGCGGGCGGCCAAGGCTTCGCGGTCACGTTGCTCGACCTTGCGTTTACCCAGTTCCAAGCTGAGCGCGCGCAACTCGTTGCCCATTCGCTCCATGTTGTTCTGCAATTGCTCGACCCGCACGGCGGCGCGCCGGTATTGGTCCAGGCTGGCGCGGTATTTGGCCAGCTCGACACCGGGCTGCTCGCTGACAGCGCGTGGCAGGCCAAGCGGCGCCAGGCCTTTGAGCAGTTGCTCGAGGCTGGCCTGGGCTGCGTCCAGGGCGCTGTCGCCGACTTTGGCAAAGTCCTCGACCGGGGCGAACGTGTAGGCGGGTACCAGGCTTTGCTGGTTGGCACCGTCCACTTGCCGGCTGAGGGTGTCCATTTGCGCCAGGGCACCATTTTGCTGGCTGTGGGCCGGCATGTTCAGCAACGCCTGGGTCTGCAGCTCGTCGATGGCATCGTTGAGCTTCTGCTCCTGCTCCTGCATTGCCTGGCGCAAGGCCACCCGGTTGGCGACGGTGCGCTGCAACTCGGTGAAGTCATCGCGCAGGCGCTGCAGCAGGGTCAGCTTTTCGGTCAGCATCTGGCGCGACTCATCGACGTTGCTGCGCTGCTGCAGGGTGCTGAGCATGCTGTTGAGCTGGTCGAGGATGCTGCCGATAGTGGCCTTGCTGGCGTCGTCGTTGAGCACGCGGAAGGTGATGCGCTCTGCGCGCAGGTCTTTGGTCAGGTCGTTGATCCGGCCGATTTCGCTGAGCTGTTGCGAGCGGACGATGGCGTCGTCCAACGCACGCCAGCCGCTGATGGTGGTGGCCAGGGTAAGCAGCAGGACCACAGCGAAGCCGAGGGCCAGCTTGGCAGCCACGCTGATGTTGCCGAGCTTGCGGTTGAGGTAGCCGAGCATGGTGAGTCTCCGTGCGAAAGGGGGAGGGCATGCAGGCGTATTGCCGGCATGACACCTTTGCCCATCGGCAGCGGAGCTGTAGGACTTGACCTGATAATCAGGTAGGAAATTTCGCTGCGGCTAGTAGGAAATGTGTCGCCTGTGCCTGGCCGCTCCGCGCCGAACCGACGCGAAGAGGCCAGGCACACCCGATCAGAGCCTGAAGCGCCCCACCAACCCTTGCAAATGGGTGCCCAGCCGCGCCAGCTCCACGCTGGAGCTGGCCGTCTCCTCACTGGCCGCCGAGGTCTGGTCGGAAATGTCCCGCACATTCATCACGCTGCGGTTGATCTCTTCGGCCACGGCCGTTTGCTCTTCTGCCGCGGTGGCGATCTGCTGGTTCATCGCCTGGATCGACGACACGGTACGGGTGATGGTTTCCAGGGAGCTGCCGGCGCGGCGGGTCAGCTCGACGCTGCTGTCAGTCAGTTGGCGGCTGCTGTCCATCACGCTGGCCACCCGCTGGGTTCCGCTTTGCAAGCCGGCAATCAGTTCTTCGATTTCTTCGGTCGACTGCTGGGTGCGCTGGGCCAGGCTGCGCACTTCGTCGGCCACCACGGCAAAGCCGCGCCCGGCTTCGCCTGCACGGGCAGCCTCGATCGCTGCGTTGAGCGCCAGCAAGTTGGTCTGTTGAGCCACCGACTTGATCACGTCGAGCACGCTGCCGATCTTGTCGCTCTCGGCCTTGAGCTGGTTCATCGCTTCGCTGGAGTTGATCACTTCGCCGGCCAGGCGCTCGATCTGCGCCACCGCTTCGCCCACCACCCGGTCACCTTCACGGGCCTGCTGGTCGGCCATCAAGGCTGCTTCCGAGGCTTGCTCGGCGTTGCGTGCCACGTCGTGCACGGTCGCGGTCATCTGGTTCATGGCAGTCGCCACCTGATCGGTCTCGACCTTCTGGTTGTTGACCCCGGCGCTGGTCTGCTCGGTCACCGCCGACAGTTGCTCGGCCGCACTGGCGATCTGCGTTACCCCATCGCCGATGCCACCGATCAGCTCGCGCAAGCCTTGGGTCATGCGCTGCATGCTGGCTTGCAACTGGCCCAGCTCGTCACGGCGGTCTACCGGCAGGTTGTGGCTGAGGTCGCCGCTGGCTACCCGCTCGGCGGCGCTCAGGGTCTGGCGCAAGGGCACGACGATCTGCCGGGTAATCGCCCAGGCTGCCAGCAGGCCAAGGGCCAGCGCCAGCACGGTGGCGATCAGCAGCAGGGTCTTGGCCTGGGCGGCAGCGCTATCCCGTACGGCGGTCTGGGAGGTGGTCATCGCCTCGCTGGTCTGCAGCAGCGCTGCGCCGAACTCGACCATGCGTTGCAAGGCTTGATCGCTGGCCGTCTGGGCAGCGCCGAACTGGCTGACCGCATCCCGGTAGCCGCCCATGGCAGTGGCAGCGTCGTCCAGGCTGGCGGCATAGTCGGCCGGCACCTTGGCCGGCAGCGCGCGCAGTTCGAGCAAGGCCTGGTCGATGGCTTTGAAGGCGGTTTGCTGGTACTCGGCATTGCCGCTGTAGGTATAACCGCGTACCTGGAAGCGGGCTTGCTGCAGCAGGGCGTTGACCTCCACGGCCGACTGGTATTGGCTTATGTCGCCGCCCTGGCGCAGGCGCTGTTGCACCCGGCTCAGCAGTTCGACGGCCTTGTCGGCGCTATCGCCGAGCACTGCGCGGCTTGCTTCGCGGCGTTGGCCGGCCTGTTTCAGCTCGCCCAAGGCCTGCTGGTAGCCGCGCACGGCCTCGCGCTGCTGCTCCAGGCGCTGGTGGTCGGCGGGCTGCTCGATCTGGCCGAGCATCACTTGTACCTGGCGGTCCAGCGTAGCCAGGGCTTTTTCCACGTCTGCGATCGAGGCCTCATCACGCTCGCGTTGATAACGCTGGCGGGCGATACGCAGTTCCTGAGTGTGCTGCTGAATGACCGAGATGTTCCCCAGCTTGTCGCCACGGCCGATGATGCTGTCCATGCCGTGCCAGCCGGTCAGGGTGATGGCCACGGTCAAGAGCAGGACCAGGCCGAAACCCATTCCCAGTTTGCGGTTCACGCTCATATTGCCCAGCGATTGGGCTAACCATTGATACATGTAGACTCCCGGTCGGCTTGGCAGCACGAAACTTTGTTGTGTTGCCAAGGCCATCGGCCCGGGAAAGGGAAACTTGATGGGCGATTACGTGGCGTTTGCGTCAGAAAATGCGCGAAAGCAGCGCAGTGACGGCCGTCTCCACGCGCAGAATGCGCTCACCCAGTTGCACGGGCGCCAGGCCTGCCTTGCCCAGCAGGTCGATTTCGTAAGGAATCCAGCCACCTTCGGGGCCGATGGCCAGGGTCACGGGCTGGTCCACGGCGCGCGGGCAGGCAGGGTACGGGCCGGGGTGACCGACCAGGCCCAGGGTACCAGCAGCGATCGCGGGCAGGCGGTCTTCGACGAACGGCTTGAAGCGCTTCTCGATGATCACCTCGGGCAGTACCGTGTCGCGGGCCTGTTCCAGGCCGAGGATCAGGTTGTCCCGAATGCTTTCCGGCTGCAGGAACGGCGTTTGCCAGAAGCTTTTCTCGACCTTGTAGCTGTTCAGCAGGATCAACCGCGGTACACCCAGGGTAGCCACGGTCTGGAACAGCCGGCGCAGCATCTTCGGGCGGGGTACAGCCAGCACCAGGGTCAGCGGCAGTTTGGCCGGCGGTTGCTGGTCGAAGGCCACCTCCAGCTCGGCCTGGTGCGGTGCCAGGCGCAGCACCGTGGCCTTGCCCATCAAGCCGTTGACGCGGCCCACGCGCAGCTGGTCGCCGACCGCCACGCGGTGGATTTCCTGCATGTGGGTGAAGCGCCGGTCAGCCAGCACCACGCGGTCGGCCGAAACGAAGTCGGCCTGTTCAAGCAGCAGCAGGTTCACGGTTGAGTCGCTGGCGGCTGGTCGTTGGAATCGTCGGCAGTTTCGTCGTGGGCACTGCGCTTGCGCACCAGGCTGCCGCACAGCACGCCGACTTCGAACAACAACCACATGGGTACGGCCAGCAGGGTCTGCGAGAAGATGTCCGGTGGCGTGAGGATCATGCCGACCACGAAGCAGCCGATGATCACGTAAGGGCGGATCTTCTTCAGGTACTTCACGTCGACCACGCCGATCCACACCAGCAGCACCACCGCCACCGGGATCTCGAAGGCCACGCCAAAGGCGAAGAACAACGTCATCACGAAATCGAGGTAGTTGGCGATGTCGGTCATCATGGCCACGCCTGCCGGGGTGGCTGCCGCGAAGAACTTGAACATCAGCGGGAACACCAGGAAATAGGCGAACGCCATACCGGCATAGAACAGCAGGATGCTCGACACCAGCAGCGGGATCGCGATGCGCTTTTCGTGGCGGTACAGCCCCGGCGCGATGAAGCCCCAGATCTGCTGGAGGATGAAGGGGATGGCCAGGAACAGCGACACGATCATGGTCAGCTTGAACGGCGTGAGGAACGGCGAGGCCACGTCGGTGGCGATCATCGTTGCATTGGCCGGCAAGTGATCACGCAGGGGGGCGGAGACCAGGGTGTAGATCTGCTGGGCGAAGGAGAACAGCCCGGCAAAGATCAGGAAAATGACCGCAACGCAGCGCAGCAGGCGGGTGCGCAGTTCGGTCAGGTGCGAAACCAGCGGCATTGGCTGGTCGTGTTCCGGATTCTCGCTCATGGGGCTCGCGGCGGTTGAGGCGGTTCAGTGGTTGTGCCCGGGGTGGCCGGTGTTTCCACTGGCCTGGCTGCGACCCCGGCGGGTGGCTGCACGGTGGCGGTGGTCACGGGCGGCTGTGCCGGTGGCGTCAGCGGGTTGAGGATGCGCTTGGCTTCCTCTTCCATCTGCAGGATGTGCTCGTTGTGCAGCTGGCGGCGGATGTCGTCGGCGCCGATTTCACGCTCCACTTCCATCTTGATGCTGTTGAAGCTGCGCTTGAGCCGCCCGATCCACAAACCTGCGGTGCGGGCGGCGCCTGGCAGGCGCTCGGGGCCGAGCACCAGCAGGGCGACCAGGCCGACGAGCAGCAGCTCGCTGAAACTGATGCCGAACATGGGTCAGTCTTTCCGCTGTGGCTCTTGGACCGGCTGGGCCTGGCCCTCGATGGTGTGGCCTGGCTGTGGCTGGGCGGTGTTCTGCACTGGCGGCACAGGCTGGGCAGGCGGCGGGGTTTGCTCGGCCGGCTTGNNGCTTGTGCTCTTCATCGTTCATGGCCTTGCGGAAGCCCTTGATCGACTCGCCCAGGTCACTGCCGAAGTTCTTCAGCTTCTTGGTGCCGAATACCAGCACCACGACCACCAGCAGGACGATCCAGTGTTTCCAGTCAAAGATACCCATTTCGTACTCCTGAAAAATGTCAGTGAAGCTTCAGGGGCGCCCGGCGCCCCCCGCAAATGCATCAGGCAGAAGGCGTTCGCGCAGCCTTCTCATCATGCCCGGACAGCCCGAAGCGGCGCTCCAGCTCGTCCAGCACCGCTTGCGGATGCTGGCCCAGCGCGCTGAGCATCACCAGGCTATGAAACCACAGGTCGGCGGTTTCGTAGATGACATCGCTGTAATCCTTGCTGTGCGCGGCGTCCTTGGCGGCGATGATGGTCTCGACCGACTCTTCGCCGAGCTTTTCAAGGATCTTGTTCAGGCCCTTGTGGTACAGGCTGGCCACATAGGAGCTGTCGGGCGCCGCTTGCTTGCGTTCTTCAAGCACGGCGGCCAGGCGGTTGAGGGTGTCGCTCATGTCAGTGTCCTGCGCTGTAGATGGCATCCGGGTCCTTGAGGACCGGGTCGACGATTTTCCACTGGCCGTCTTCGTAGACGCGATAGAAGCAGCTTTCGCGGCCGGTATGGCAGGCGATATGGCCCAGTTGCTCGACCATCAGGATGATGACGTCGGCGTCGCAGTCCAGGCGCAGTTCATGCAGCTTCTGCACATGCCCGGACTCTTCGCCCTTGCGCCACAGCTTGCCACGCGAGCGCGACCAGTAGATGGCGCGTTGCTCGGCGGCCGTGAGCGCCAGCGATTCGCGGTTCATCCAGGCCATCATCAGCACCCGTCCGGTCTTGTGGTCCTGGGCGATCGCTGGCACCAGGCCATCGCTGTTCCACTTGATCTCGTCCAGCCAGTCTTTCATCGTCGACTCCAAAGCGAGCCCGCTCCTGTACCGGGCCATTTGCGCTAGTGTGCCAGCCAC
>NZ_AEWE02000060.1:0-5078 GCF_000190455.2 Pseudomonas sp. TJI-51 | reverse complement strand
CTGCAGGCGCGGCCAGGCTGGCGGCCTCGGCAGCACCCGCGGCCAGTACCGCGCCCCCGCCCAGCAGGCCGGCCCCGAGCAGGCGCAGCGCCCAGCGGTCGCCCTTGCGGCGCTCTGGCAGTTGCGGGTCATGCAAATGCGGTTGCGACAGGCGTTCGAGCAGGTCGCGGGTCATACCGGCCAGGTGCGGCAACTGCTCGACCTGGCTGTGCAGGTTGCCGAACATGGCCTTGGGGCTGTAGCGCTCGCGCATCCAGCGTTCCAGGTAGGGCTTGGCGGTACTCCACAGGTCCAGGTCGGGGTACAGCTGGCGGCCGAGGCCTTCGATGTTGAGCAAGGTTTTTTGCAGCAGCACCAACTGCGGCTGCACTTCCATGTTGAAGCGCCGTGCGGTCTGGAACAGGCGCATCAGCACCTGGCCGAAGGAAATATCCTTTAACGGTTTTTCGAAGATCGGTTCGCACACGGTGCGGATCGCGGCTTCGAATTCGTTGACCTTGGTATGCGCCGGGACCCAGCCTGAATCGATGTGCAGCTCGGCCACACGCCGGTAGTCGCGCTTGAAGAAGGCAAACAGGTTGCGCGCCAGGTAGTCCTGGTCTTCGGCGGTGAGGCTGCCGACGATCCCGCAGTCGATGGCGATGTACTGCGGGCTCCACGGTTTGACCGTGCTGACGAAGATGTTGCCCGGGTGCATGTCGGCATGGAAGAAACTGTCGCGGAACACCTGGGTGAAGAACACCTCCACACCCCGTTCGGCCAGCAGCTTCATGTCGGTGCGCTGGTCGGCCAGGGTAGCCATGTCGGTCACGGGCACGCCATAGATGCGCTCCATGACCAGCACCTTGGGGCGGCACAGGTCCCAGTACACCTGGGGCACGTACATCAGCTCGGACCCTTCGAAGTTACGCCGCAGCTGGCTGGCATTGGCCGCTTCACGCAACAGGTCGAGCTCGTCGTAGATGGTTTTTTCGTAGTCGCCGACGATGTCCACCGGGTGCAGGCGGCGCGCATCGGCCGAGGCGCGCTCGGCGGCCTTGGCAATCAGGAACAGCCAGGCCAGGTCCTGGGCGATGACCGGCTTGAGGCCGGGGCGGACCACCTTGACCACCACCTCTTCGCCCGTTTTCAGGCGCGCGGCATGCACCTGGGCGACCGAGGCCGAGGCCAGCGGCTCGACGTCGAAGCGGCTGAACAGCTCGCCCACCTTGGCACCCAGTTGCGCTTCGATCAACGCCACGGCGTGTTTCGGGTCGAATGGCGGCACGCGGTCCTGCAGCAGCATCAGCTCGTCGGCGATGTCGGGGGGCAGCAGGTCGCGGCGGGTGGACAGCAACTGGCCGAACTTGATGAAGATCGGCCCCAGGTCCTGCAGCGCCAGGCGCAGACGTGCGCCACGGTTGAGCTCGGACGGCTTGCGTGGCAGCCAGCGCCACGGCATCAGCAGGCGCAGGCTGGCCAGCCACCAGGGCAGCAGGGGTTGATCGAACAGCAGGTCATCCAGGCGGTAGCGGATGACCACACGCTGAATGCGGAAAAGGCGGCGGACGGCGAGCAGCTTCATGCGTTATCGCTGGAATCAAGGGATCGGGAAAGGCGCTTGAGGCGCGCCTCAAGGCGTTCGGTGTCGAGTTTCAGGGCATCGAGTTCGCTGAAGGCAGCCTCGGCTTCGCGCTTGCCGACCAGCGTGCGCGACTCTTCGGCCAGGTACTCGGACAAATTCTGGCTGAAGCGCGCCAGGCCCTGGCGGGTCCAGCGTGCGCGCAGGCGGATGTGGCCGGCCAGCATGGCCGTGGCCACCGGGCCGAGCCAGCGTTGCAACTCGTGCTCCCAGTCCAGTTCCAGGTCCTGCAGCACACCGAACAGGTCGAGCAGCACGGCGCTGTCGCCGTGCAGCTCGACCTGCGGGCTGTGCAACACGCCAGTCTTGTCCTTGGCCATGGCCAGTTGCGCCAGGCTGCCGGCCGGGGCGCGCAGGCTGCAGTCGACCTCGCCTTCCCAGTGGGCGGCGAGCATCAGGCCCTCTTCATCGGGCAGGATGAACACCTGCAAGGCCGGTTGGCGGCAGTCTATCTCGATGACCTTGCCCGCCAGCGCGCCCAGCCGCGGCAGGGCCGTGCTGTCCATGCGCAGGACGCGGTTCAGGCCCTGTTCGACACTGGCGAGCAGCCCGGCCAGCAGCATCAGGGCTTGATTCCCCGGTGCACGGCAACAATGCCGCTGGTCATGTTGTGGTAGGTGACGCGGTCGAAGCCGGCCTCGACCATCATGCTTTTCAGGGTTTCCTGGTCGGGGTGCATGCGGATCGACTCGGCGAGGTAACGGTAGCTTTCGGAGTCGTTGGTGATCAGCTTGCCGGCCAGTGGCATGAAGGCGAACGAGTAGGCATCGTAGGCCTTGGACATGAGCTTGTTGGTCGGCTTGGAGAACTCCAGGATCAGCAAGCGGCCGCCGGGCTTGAGTACACGCAGCATCGAGCGGATGGCTGCATCCTTGTGGGTGACGTTGCGCAGGCCGAAGGCGATGGTCACGCAATCGAAGTGGTTGTCCGGGAACGGCAGCTTTTCCGCGTCGGCCTGCACGAATTCGATGTTGCCGGCCACACCGCGGTCCAGCAGGCGGTCACGGCCAACCTTGAGCATCGAGTCGTTGATGTCGGCCAGTACCACTTGCCCGGTCGGGCCGACCAGGCGCGAGAACTTGGCGGCAAGGTCGCCGGTACCACCGGCGATGTCCAGCACGCGGTTGCCGCTGCGCACACCCGAGAGCTCGATGGTGAAGCGCTTCCACAGGCGGTGCATGCCGCCGGAGAGCACGTCGTTCATCAGGTCGTACTTGGCAGCTACCGAATGGAATACCTCGGCAACTTTCTTGGCTTTCTGGCTTTCAGGGACGTCCTGGTAGCCGAAATGGGTGGTGGGTTCGGCGTGGTCGCCTTTGCGCTGGTCGTTCATATCGCTTCACCGGAAAAAATTACCGCCATTCTAGGGCGAACGGGCGGATTTGTCTTGGCAGGGTGTGCCTGTGGCCGGGGGCGGGCATAATGCCGATTATGTCTACATCTTCAGGAACACCCGCATGACCCAGATCAGCGTCGAACGCAAACACTCCCTCGGCCGTGACGCCGCCCGTGCCAAGGCCCAGGCGCTGGTCGACAAGCTCAGCCGCGAGTACGACCTCCAGGCCACCTGGAACGGTGACCGGGTCGATGTGGCGCGCAGCGGTGCCAAGGGTAGCGTGCAGATCGGCGAAGACAGCATCCGCGTGGAGCTGAAACTGGGCATGATGCTGTCGATGATGAGCGGCACCATCAAGGGCGAGATCGAGCGGGCGCTGGACAAGGCACTGGCCTGACGCCCGTTTTATTCAGCTGGCGGGGAACGGGATCAGGTCTTCGATCTGGTCCAGGCGCAGGTCACCCCGTTGCAAGCGCTCGTCGCGGCCCATGGCCTCCGGAAACTTCAAATGGCCTTTGGCAAAGCGCCGGGCATTGGCGTTGGCGGTGGTGTAGTGGAAGTGCGCCTCCCAGAGCTTCTGCCTGGGCTGCAGGCGATATCTGCCTGGGCTGCAGGCGATAGATGTCGTACACATCCAGAAAGTCATTGGGCTTGAGCTGTTTGCGCGCCCTGTGGGTCAGTGGTTGCTCGGGTACTGCATCCTGGCGATCGGTCGCGGCCGCCAGGTTGGCCATGTCATCCTCGCCCAGGCTTATCAGTATACTGAGCTCAACGATGTAGGCCTCGAGTTGGCTGCTGTCCACCGCAGGCATGTTGCGTGAAAGCAAGTACTGGGTATTGCTCAGGGCCAGCTTGTATTCGCGAAGGGCGCTCTCCAGGGGCGCCTTCTGCTGTTCGGGCGTCAGGCCGGCGGCAGCCAGGCTGTCGTGGCTCAGCAGTGCTTCGTGAAAATGCTTGCTGCGCAGGGTTTGCTGGGCGAGCAGGGTACTTTCGAAATCGTCTGCGCTGAGCCGGTCCCTGCGGACGACGAGTTGATGCGGGTCACTGATGATCTGGCCCGGGTAATGAGGGTCGAGTACTGCCGGGTGCTGATGATGCCGTCGAGCTTCTTGCGTTTGCCGGGGAACTGGATCTGCCCGTCTTGCATGGCCTCGGCAAGATTATGGTCCAGGCGTTGGCTGACACTGAGGATGCGCCTGTGCACAGCCAGTGCGGCTTCGATGTGCTTGCTGAAGTCCAGGTACAGCTCTGCCTGTTCCTGGCCGAACGGCAATTGCACCAGGCGACGGGACTGGGTCTTGAGCACCTCGTAGTCATTCATGTCGAGCAGGCGGCGGAACTGCTGCAGGTCAGTTTGCAGCAACTGCTCCCACCATTGGCCTCGCGCGAATGAAGCGGTGGCTTGCGGGTCGAACCTGAGGTACTTCGGTTCGACCATGCGGGTGTAGAGTTGTATCTGCTCCCTGATCAGCGTGGCCTGTTTCTCATAGGTGAGTGCCAACACATCGAGGTTGGCGCGCGTCTCCTGGCGAAGCGCCTGCAGGGCGCGCAGGCGCTCCTGCAGGTGCTCCGGCAAATTGTCGAGCGAAGCGCCGGGGTGCTCATCGAGCGACTTCAGGAATGCCTCGAGTGCCTGGTCGTAGGGTTCCACCCGCTTCAGGTAGACACCGACGAAGGTTTCCGTGTTGGCATCCATTCACCGTTCCAGCGTTTCAGCCAAGGGCCACGGCTGCGTTCGCGGCTGGGGAGGTAGTAGCCGTCAGGCTCCGCCCCCCATGACTTCGCGCAAGCGCGGGCGATTGGCGAACTGGGTGGCTACAAGCTGCCTGAACGAGAGGGGCGATGACGATGGCATGGCAGGAGGCTCCGGTTGATGGGAGCCGAATGCTGGAGCAGCGGGCTGCTGCGTCTGTGGTAGATAAAGCAGTGCGCCGATCTTAGGGTGAAGATTCTAATTCCTGCCTCTACCTTATGCTCAAGCCCACCCTCCATGGGCGGTTCCTCCTCCACTCATGAGCATGAGGTACAGAGCATGGCCAAAGTGAATGTGAAGAAAAAGGCGGACGCGCCGGGCACGCTGGGTGAGGTGCGGGGTTACGCACGCAAGATCTGGCTGGCGGG
>NZ_AEWE02000006.1:190-78109 GCF_000190455.2 Pseudomonas sp. TJI-51 | reverse complement strand
GCAACTTGTTCGGAGTTTCCTTAACCCCGCGCGAGTCGCACTCAGCATTGCGTTCTGCGCATAGATGACTCTAGCGCGAGGGCGCCATTATGGCGCCCCAACGCAGGCTACTTGATTACGATCGGATTGACCGGTGCGCCAGTCCCCCCTACTACCTTCAGCGGCGCAGCGGTGTACAAGAAAGTCCATTGCCCATCTTCGGCACAGTCGGCGGCAAGCGGATCCAACTGCGCAATCTCTGTCAGGGTAATACCAAGATTACGCATCAATGCGTTATGCAGTGGCAACGCGACGCCGGAAACCGGGTCGACGGTTACTTCGTTGGCAATGGTGTCAGTCACGATGTTGGGAATTTCCATGTCCTGGAACCATTGCACAAGCTCCGGGCTATAGGTCAGTCCCGGTTCGATGAAGTCTTTGTAGAACTCTTCGCTGTCGCGATAGTAGAACGAACCGATCCATCCTGTACGAATGAGCAGAATGTCGCGTTTCTGGATCTTGACGCCTTGAGCGGCAGCGGCGTTCATCAAATCCTCGTGATTGAAGGTTTCCCCTGGTGCCAACACCTGCTTGTCGCGAAAGCGCGCCATGTCGATGAGAATCCCACGCCCCACGACGCCCTTTTCCCCAATCGGTGCGACGCTGGCCTTCGCCAGCCCGCCGATGGTGGTGTCTGCATCGTAGCCGTTCCAGATCTGATCGTCGTACCACACGTGGCCAAGGGCGTCATATTGCGTTGAGCCCTGCAGATGGAAAAACATCACATCGTCAGCATACTCGTAGCAACCTGGGAAATGCGGTCCTTTTCCACAGTTGTAGTGCCCGCGATCCATGATGTTCATACGCCGCGCCGGAGTACGTCCTGGCCAAACCGGATCGCCCTTCTCATCGCCAATACGAACCTGCAGGGTAAAGGTCTTCCCCTGCCGGACTTGGCTGACACCCTCCAAGGCTTCCTTGGCAGTGAGGTAGTTCAGACAGCCGACTTCATCGTCAGCGCCCCACTTACCCCAATTGCGCGGAGCGTCTTTAAGCAGTTCACGTACGTGAGGTACTTTTTTATCGGACATGATTGTTCTCGTTTGTTGTTGTGACCATCAATCAGAATAGGGAGCGTCTCAACTCATGTTGCACGCGCTGCGGCTGACCAGCGACCGGTCATAACGCTTGAACCAACCCGCCGTTTCCCGGGTGAACAGTGCCGTCAACAGTGCCGCCACGAACATCAGCGCTGAGATGAACACCAGGGCAAGGTGATAACCTGCGGACTGCTCGAAACCGCCTCCGGCCCCAATGAACAAACCAATCAGCAGCGGGCCGAAACCACCCGCGTAAATGCCTGCGTTAACCACCGAGCCTGCCAAGCCAGTCGTGCCGGGTTTGGCTGAGTCGAATGCGATCGCATACAGCAAGGTGTAGGGCGCATTCATGGCGAAACCGGCAAACAACTGCACGCCGATCAGCCACCCGAGGCTGACCGAGGTATAGCGGAACAGATACATGCCCACGCCCAGCCAGAGAAAGACGATCACCAGGCTCAACTTTCGACCGATTCGATCCGATAGCCATCCCCACAGGATCTGGCCGATCCCACCCGTGATAGTGAAGAGCACAGAGTACGCTGCGGCTTGGGCAAAGTTGTAATGCGCAACGAACGCGAGGTATTGCGGCAACCAGAAGCTGATGCCGAAGTAGCCGACTATTGCGAACATCGAGATCAGGGCAATGACGCTGATATTGGGGTTTCGCAGGACGTCCTTAAGCACACCTTTTTGCGGGATTGCAGGTGTATCGCTCAGACTCGGTGCGGTTTCACCAACGGCGGCGACATGCGCCGTAAATTTTCGATAGCGCGCTGCCGTGCTGAACTTCCAGTACAAGGTGAATACGATGATCATGGGAATCGGGAACAGCAAGAACGCATAGCGCCAGTTTTCCGGGCCGTAGGCGTTCAATAGCGCACTGATCGCCACACCACCAATCAACGTGCCCCACGGGTAACCCGTGTGGTGAAGACCGAGCGCGAAGCCGCGACGCTCCTTGGACCACCACTCGGCCAGGGAGGTGACCTCCACGGCCTCGCCCACCCCGCCAAAAGCATGGGAAAGGATCTGCAAGCACACCAGCACGCCCAATGAAGCGGTGAGGAAGTTGAAGCCCGTCAGGAACGTGAACAGCGTATAGGCGAATACGATAGGCAAATGCCGATATTTGCGCCGCCAGCCATGACCACCTTTATCCACCCATACCATCAGTGGCACAGCGAGCAACGATGTCGAGATGGTGATGACCGCCGCCAGTAACCCGGCCATTTCAGCGCTGGTTTTGAACTCGCTGGTGATTGAAGGCAACACCATGAAAAACAGGTGCCGTGAATTGGCGTCCAGCGCATACACCAGCCAGAGCAGCAGCATCGCGCCCCAGGAGACAGCGCCGGCGCCCTGTATTTTTTTTGTAGAAAGGCCAACAGCGGATTGAGGGTCGCTGCGAAGTTCCATTAGAAAGCTCCGATATTTGATTATTGTTATTTATTGGCTTCCTGGCCCGCTCATGCACGAGGGTGCATGAACCTCTCACTCAGCACGCCTGGTGCGTGGAAACGAGTGTGTTCAAGCTTATGCCGACAGGCATGCACAGAGCATCGCTGCCCAGAGCAAACCCGCTTTGCCTGTGCGGCACGGCAACTTGGCAGGCTCCTTGCGTTACGCCTGCCATTTGGCACGGGAACTAGGGCAGATAGTCCTCAAGGATCAGATCCGCCGCCCGCTCCGCCACAGCCATTACCGCGCCCTGGATATTCCCTGAAACCATGGAAGGCATCACCGAGGCGTCGACCACTCGCAGCCCCTGCAAGCCATGCACCCTAAGTCGCGAGTCGACGACTGCGCTTGCGTCTTCGCCCATCCGACAGGTGCCCAGAGGGTGGTAGATGGTCTGCCCTGTCTTGCGGGCAAACTCCAGCCATTGTTCATCTGACTGCGCCTGCAGCCCAGGGCTGGTTTCCTCCTCGACGAAGCGGGCCATGGCTGGCTGCATGACGATCCGACGCGCGATCTTCATGCCCTCGACAATACAGCGCTGGTCTTCGTCTGCAGCCAGCATGTTGGGACGAATGGCCGGCATCGCGTTTCGGTCACTGCTTTCAATATGCACCGAACCAATCGACTTGGGCCGCAGTTGGCTGACCCCGATGGTCATGCCAGGATGCTTGTCCAATATCCGATTCGCAGCATTGGCATAGCTGGCGTGCACGAAGAAATACTGGATATCCGGCGTAGGCAAGCCTGGGTCGGTCTTGATGAACCCATGCACCAGGCCGGTTCCCAGCGTCAGGATGCCGGTTCGCCGGGTAAAGTATTCGGTCACTGCCAGCCCCAGCCGCCAGCCACGTGCCAGCTCATTCAAGGTCACGACGTTCTTCATGCGCCAGTTCATGCGGGTAGCAAAGTGGTCGATGTAGTTCTCCCCGACCCCGCGTAGCTCGTGCTTGAGTGGTACACCAGCGGCGAGCAGCACCTGCGGCTGGCCAATGCCGGACAATTCCAGCAACTGCGGAGACTGGATGGCACCGGCGCAAAGAATGACTTCAGCATTGGCTTTGATGCTGACTTGCTCACCATTGTGTACATAGGTTACGCCCGTGCAGCGTTTCCCCTGCACGTCGACCCGCAGTACATGCGCATGGAGGACGATGTGCAGATTTGCCCGTGACCTGGCCGGTTTGAGGTAGCCGTCGACTACACTCCAGCGCCGCCCATCTTTTTGCGCCACTTGGTAGTAGCCAAAACCGGTCTGATCCCGGCCGTTGTAGTCAGCATTGTGAGGATGACCATCCTGCGCAGCTGCTTCCAGGAAAGCGGTGGACAGCGTGAAACGCTCGCTGACCTGGTGGATGTGCATGGGGCCCTGGTGCCCACGCGTCTCATCCCCCGATGCATAATTCTCGATCTTTCTGAAGTAAGGTTTGAGTGTTTCGAAGTTCCAACCCTTGGCGCCTGATTCTGCCCATGCGTCATAGTCGCCTGGTTGGCCGCGCACGTAGATCATGCCATTGATCAACGTCGAACCACCCAGGCCTCGCCCGCGGGGCACAGCGATTTCACGATTGTAGGTGCCGGCTTCAGGTTTGGTCTTGAAGTCCCAGTTGAAACGTTTGTCCACCATCAGTTTGCTGAACCCAGCCGGAATCGGGATCCAACGGCCATTGGGCTCCCCGCCTGCTTCCAGCACCAGCACACTGTGTTTGCCTGATGCAGTCAGGCGGTTGGCCAGGATGCAACCGGCGGTGCCGCCACCGACGATGACATAGTCGTAGTTATTCATGGGTTGCTCCCATCGCCGCGGCCATGAGCGCGATCTGGGACTGCAGCATTGGCCGCCCCGGATGGACCCGACAGCCGCGCTCGGCAGCCGCAACCAGCAAGGGGGTATGTTCAGGCTGCATGATGATTTCCGCCACGGTTTGCTCCGGGGTCAGGCGCTGAACCTCGCACGGATAATCATCGCTATCGCGCAGTCCCATCGAGGTAGCGTTCACCACCAGGTCGTGCCCAGAAGGGTCCCTGCCCCCCAGCTTGAAAGATACATCTGGGAAAAATCCCGCGAGGCGGGTCACCAGTTGCTGTGCTTTGGCCTCGGTGCGGTTGGCAATTGTCAGCAGTGCCACGCCGGCCTCAGCCAGGGCAAAGGCGATCGCTTGCGCGGCGCCACCGGCCCCAGCGAGATAAACCGTCTTGCCGGCAGGCTCGATCGCCGCGTTGCGCAGGCCGGCGACAAACCCGACTCCGTCGAGGATGTCACCATGCAGCCGCCCTTCGGCATCCCGACGTACGACATTTACCGCGCCCACTTGGCGAGCCGCCGGTGACAAGCTGTCGCACAACGGCACGATGGCGCTCTTGTGTGGGACCGTGACCACAAACCCGTCCAGATTCTGCAGGGCCCGCAGGCCATCGACCGCGGTAGCAAGCTGAGTCTCGTCGACATGAATGGGCACCATCACCCTGTCATGCCCCCAGGACCGCATGAGTGCGTTCATGTCTTCTGGTGTTTTCACATGCACAATGGGGTCGGCGACGATGGCAAAGAGCCGTGTATTTCCGGTGATTTTTTGAGTATTCGATGGTTCGCGCATGGAGCTCAGGCCTGTGTATAGGTGGTCTTGATGGCGGTATAGAACTCACGGGCGAACGGGCCTTGCTCCCGTGCACCATAGCTGGAGCCTTTGCGCCCGCCGAAAGGAGCGTTGTAATCGACCCCCGCCGTTGGCACATTGACCATCACCATGCCGGCCGTGGAGCGTGCCTTGAAGTCGCTGGCGTGCTTGAGCGAAGTGGTGCAAATGCCGGACGACAAGCCGAACTCGGTATCGTTGGCCAGGCGCAGGGCATCATCGTAATCCCGGGCGCGAACCACACTGGCGACTGGCCCGAACACTTCCTCGCGGTTGATCCGCATATGATTTTCGGTGTCGACGATCAGTGCCGGGTTCAGGTAGTAGCCCTGAGTTGCTCGCACTACACGTTCGCCACCGAAAACCAGACGCCCGCCCTCGCGGGTGGCAATATCGATGTAATCGCAGTCCTGCTGCAGTTGGCTTTCGCAGACGACGGGACCAATGTCCGTACCTGCTTTGGTGGCGTTGTCGATATTCAGCATCGCCAGCCGCTCGACGACAGCAGCTACGAAACGATCATGAATGGCGTCTTCGACGATGAAGCGACTTGAGGCAGTACAACGCTGGCCTGTCGAGAAAAACGCGCCTTGCACCGCCACTTCGACAGCCTGCTCGAGGCTGGCATCGTTGAGCACTACCAGTGGATTCTTACCGCCCATCTCAAGCTGAACCTTGGCACCCCGCGCCATACATTCGAGGCCGATGGAACGCCCAGTCTGGGTTGACCCGGTGAACGACAACGCCCTGACCTTGGGATGCTTGGCGAACACATTGCCAACCTGGGAGCCTGGGCCCATGACCAGGTTGAAAACACCTGCCGGGAGCTGACCTGCGCGGCTTATGATCTCCGCAAGGGCCCAGGCGCTAGCGGGTACCAGGTCTGCCGGTTTGAACACCACCGCATTGCCATATGCCAATGCCGGCGCAATTTTCCAGGCGGGGATGGCAATGGGGAAATTCCAAGGAGTGATGATGCCCACTACGCCTTCAGGCTCGCGCCGTACTTCGGCTTCGACATCCGGACGAATATTTGCGAGGCGTTCGCCCGACAGACGCAGAGCTTCGCCCGCGAAAAACTTGAACACCCTGCCGGCGCGGACCACCTCGCCGACGCCCTCTACTAGCGTCTTGCCCTCCTCCCGTGAAAGCAGCAAGCCGAGTTCTTCTTTGCGTGCGAGTATCTCGGAGCCGATCCGGTCTAAGGCATCGCCACGCTGTTCAGCGCTCATCCGGGCCCAGGTGGGTTGCGCATCATGCGCAGCCTCTACGGCCAGCTCAGCCTGGCGGGTATCGGCCCTAGCGTATTCGCCGACGATATCGGTGATATCCGATGGGTTGATATTGCGATTGATACTCGCACCCTCGACCCACTGGCCAGCAATGTAGTTCTTGTTCATAGCCTATTCCGATTGACAGAGTGTCTGGACAGTCGCGTCCGGCAGCTACGAAATGCTATCCGGGGCACTGACGACACCTTAATCGAACAGGTCGCAGGCGAGTTGTGACTCCACGGCAAAGGGGGTTTTCCCTGAGTTCACAGGACCGCAAGTATGACAGGCAGGGTTCTCCCCCTTTTTTGTTAACGCTTCGCCTTTGCTGGAGGCTGGATCGTCCAGGGATTCAGCGCGATATGCTGCTCCATCGCCTTGATAAAGGCCCTGATACGGGGACTGACATTCTTGCGGTTTGGGTAGATCAGATAAATCGGCTGCGCGATGCGGCTTTGATAAGACTCCAGCACCGGCAGCAATCGCCCGGCTCTCAGGTCCTTACCGATATGGAAATCGGCGAGTCGAACAATGCCGCCACCATTCAACGCGAGCGAGCGCAGCAAGTCCCCTTGTGTGAATGTCGAACGGGGCTTGATGGGAACGATCGTTGTCTCGCCAGCGTGCTCGTAGCTCCAGATGTTCCAGGGGCTGTTGAACGCGAAGTGGAAGCAATCGTGTTCGAGCAGGTCGGCAGGCGTTTGCGGCCGACTACGCTTCTCCAGGTAGGAAGGAGCAGCGCAGGTAATCCATTGGGCCTCACCAATACGTCTGGCAACGCGCGATGAATCAGGCAATACACCACTGTGAATGGCAACATCCAGGCCGTGATCGAACTGATCAACATACTGCGCGCCCACCTCGATGGTCACCGAGAGATCCGGATGATCAGCCAGGAAGTCTGGCAGCCAAGGTATGATCTGATGCTTGGCGAACGTCGCCATCGTATGGATGCGCAAACTTCCGCTTAGCCGGCCAGGAAAAAGCTCGGCGAGGGAGTCGGCTTCCGCCATGGCGTCCATGACCGCACGGGCACTGGTCAGGTAGACCGCCCCCTCCTCGGTTAGCGTCAAGGCTCGGCTCCCGCGCTGAAACAGGCGTACTGAAAGGCGATCTTCCAAGCGAGTGACAAGTTTGCTGATCGCTGATGGCGACAGGTCATTGGCCCGAGCAGCGGCCGAGAAGCTCCGATGCTCATAGGCCCACAAAAAAGCAAGCATCTGCGCGTAGTTTTCTTTGTCCAAGGTGAGTGCCTCAGTTCAAGCGCTATTTACGGTTTGGCAGATCAACACTTGGACTCGCGCTGCTTTCGCGCGTGACCAGTGAAATGTCCAGTTCGACAACCCGCTCAATCTGGATACCTTCGACCTGCGCAATCATCATGTCGGCGCTGAGTTGCCCGATTTCGAAAATCGGGATCCTGATCGAGGTCAATGAGGGCGATGCAATCGCGCTGAAACTGATGTCGTCGAAGCCGGTGATGGTCATCTGCGTCGGCACGCAGACTCCCCGACGTTTAGCTTGCTCGCAGGCCCCCAGCGCCAGCAGGTCTGTGGTGCAAACCAGCGCAGTCGGTCGCGGTTGCATGGCAAACACCTGCTCGAAACCGGCGCGTCCGCCGTCAAGGCTGAATGGCTGTTCGATCATCCGGTTTTCAGGAATATCGAGCCCCATCTGCGCAAAGCGTTTACGCACCCCTTCGATTCGATACCTGGCACGCTCGTTGTACTGGCGCTGTCCGGTGAGAATTGCAACGTCCCGGTGGCCTAGCGCAAGCACATGGTCCGCGATCAACTCGCCTCCCCGCACATTGCTGAAGCCCACCGCGCAGTGTTCACGGCAATCATCCACCGACCACATCAGGACGTAGGGGCGCTGTGATCGCTGCAACAGTTCGAACACCGCAGGATCATGGTCTGTGCCCACCAGGAAAATCCCTTCCACACCTCTTTCGATAAAGTTACGCACACTGGAAAGCTCTCGCTCACGATCGTACTCGTGCGAGGCAATGATCAGTTGGTAGCCACTTGTATTGAGCCGCTGCTGCAGCGCCTGGATCGAGTCAGCGTAGATCGGGTTGTTCAATGTGGGGAAGATCGCAGCGACACTGAAGGTACGCCGTAATGCGAGGGCTCGCGCAGCGCCGTCCATCACATACTGCAGCTGCCGTACAGCCGCATCGACCTTGGCAAGCGTGCTTGGTTTGACCTGGTCCGGGTTGGACAAGGCACGAGAAGCACTGCCCAGTGAAACGCCGGCCAGACGTGCCACGTCGCGCAGTTTTGGTTTGTCGTTTTTTGTCATGGTGGTGGTAACTCCTGCTTGACAGCAGTGTATCACCAGACTTAAAAATGAACCGGTTCATTTATGAACAAAGTCGTCCTGAATCAACAATAAGACCACAGCCACGCAGCCCACGCCTTGCCAGGCGTTTTTTTTGACCCTGTAATTGAACCGGTTCAAATCCATGCGGCATGGCTGATACACCAGGAGGCAACACAATGAAAATCATGCCCTGGGCCATCAATGGCCTTGCTGCCCTTACCCTGTCAGTCTCGCTCACCGCACATGCCGATGTGCCAATAGGTGCCCTCTACCCACTCAGCGGAGCCCTCGCACTGCTGGGCGATGAGAGTTTTCGCGGGGTCGAATTGGCCGTGGAGCAGCGCAATGCCGCTGGCGGCCTCAACGGTGAGCGAATCAAGCTGATCAAGGCCGATGCAGTGGATGCCGCGCAAGCGGTCAGCGCCGCTCGCCGGCTTACCTCCAGCGACAACGTCGCTGCGGTGTTCGGCAGTTACTCCTCGGCATTGTCTTTCGCCGCCACGCAAGTGACCGAGCTGGCCGGCATTCCTTATTTCGAGCTCGGAGCCGTGGCCGACAACATCACCGATCGTGGGCTTCAAAACGTTTATCGCAGCAACCCCACCGCTCGTAATTTCGCCGAAGGCACCATCACCGCCATCACCCAACTGGTCGCTCCTCAACTGAAGGTTGATGCCAAGAGCCTGAAGATTGCGATCATTCATGAAGACGCGCTGTACGGCACGACCATCGCCAACTTCCAGAAAGAGTTGGCGGCCAAGGAAGGCTTGCAAGTGGTGGAGGTGCTGCCCTACTCCGCCAAAGCCGTCGACCTTTCGTCACTTATCCTGCGCCTCAAAGGCGCTGGCGCCGATGTTGTGTTGCAAACCTCCTACCAGAACGACACCACCCTGTTCTTCCGACAGATCCGTGAAGCCGGCTTTGCGCCTAAGGCCATCATCGGTGCCGGTGGAGGCTATTCCATGCAGGACACCGTCAAGGTGGTCGGCGCGCAGAACATCGAAGGCGTACTGGACGTCGATTTCCCGCAGTTCCAGACCAACGAGGCCGGTGCACCGGGCATCGCTGCCTTCGCCGAAGCCTATCGCGCACGCTACGGCAGCGAGCCGCGCTCAGGCCACAGCCTGATCAACTATGTCGGCGCCAAGGTATTCCTCGATGCCATGGCCAGCGCCAAATCGCTCGATGCCGAAGACATCCGCGAAGCGGTAAAGACGATCGACATTCCGATCGGTCAGACCGCCGCGAACATCGGTGCGAAGTTCGCTGCCAATGGCCAGAACGAGCGCGCACAAACCACCATCATGCAGTGGCAGCAGGGCGTGCTTAAAACCGTCTATCCCCAAGCCGCCGCCGTTGCCCAGGCCACTCTGGCCAGCCAGCCCTGACCCACACGCTGTACGCAGGCCCGCGTCGTGCTTGTGGCGCGCCGCCTGCGCATGAGGACCTTTCATGGATATCTTCCTGCAACTTCTGCTGAACGGTGTGTTGCTGGGTGGCACGCTCGCCATCATCAGCATCGGTCTGACGCTGATTTTTGGCATCGTCCGGGTGGTCAACTTCGCCCATGGCGAGTTCCTGATGATCGGCATGTACGCGGTGTACCTGATGAACGTGCATTTCGGCCTGCACCCCTACGCCACGGTCATTCCTGCAGTGGCGCTGCTGTTTGTGCTGGGCGCGGGCATGCAGCGCTTCATCATCCAACCCCTATTGGCCGCCGAAGGGCACATTCAGATCTTCGCCACGGTTGGGGTGTCGATCGCCCTGATGAACGCTGCGCTGATGGTATTCGGTGCCGATGTGCTCACCGTGAGCAATCCGAGCGGTGTGGGGGCCGGCAGTTTGGCCGTCGGCCCGCTGCGGGCTAACACCGGCCAGTTACTGACGTTCATGGTTTCGCTGGCACTGGTCGGCGGCCTGCACTGGTTCCTGCACAACACCTTCCTGGGGCGCGCCGTGCGCGCCACGGCACAGCACCGCAATGCCGCGTTGCTCATGGGGGTGAACGTAAACCGCATCTACATCTTCGCCTTTGGCCTGGGCTGCGCCTGCCTGGGGCTGGCGGCGGCGATGATCGCGCCGCAGTACCCGGTGTTTCCGACCTTCGGCACCTTCTTCGTCCTCACCGCGTTCGTCATCGTGGTGCTAGGTGGACTTGGCAGCCTCTCCGGTGCCTTGGTTGGTTCGTTGCTGATCGGCGTCGTCGACAGCCTGGCTGGCTATTACATCGCCCCTGACCTCAAGGAAGTCGTGTACTTCCTGATTTTCCTGGCGATTCTCATTTTCCGCCCCACCGGTCTGTTCGGTGCCGGGCGTGGCTCAGAATAGGAGCTAACCGATGAACTTTCTTCATCCGCGCATCTACCTCAGCTTTGCAGCGCTGTCGCTGTTGCTGATCATCCCGTTCTCGGCGGGCTCGAACTTTGTCTTCCACCTGTTCATCCTGATCTGCAGCTATGCAGCACTGGCCAGTGCCTGGAACATCGTCGGCGGCTTCGCAGGCCAGCTGTCCCTGGGCCATGCGGTGTTCTATGGCACCGGCGCCTACGTCAGCACCCTCCTGCTGCTGCACCTCGGCATGAGCCCGTGGCTCGGCATGCTTGTGGGCGCGGTCGTGTCCACCGTGCTGGCCGTAGTTATCAGCTGGCCCTGCTTCCGACTGCGTGGGCCTTTCTTCGCCTTAGCGACCATTGCTGTACTGGAGGTAGTGCGCCTGCTGGTCATCAATCAGCATGACCTCACCGGCGGCGCTGCGGGCCTGGCCGTGCCTCTGAAGCTGGGGGCGGAGTGGATGCTGTTCCGCGCACGTTGGCCTTACCTGTTGATCGCATTCGGTTTCCTTGCAATCACCTTGCTGGTTTCGTGGAAAATCAAGCATTCGCGCCTGGGCTATTACCTGATCGCTGTACGCGAGCGCGAGGACGCAGCCCAGGCCGTGGGCGTCAACGCAGTCAAGGTCAAACTGATCGCCGTGGCGTTGTCCGCGGCGCTGACCAGCCTGATCGGAAGCTTCCACGCCATGTACCTGACCTTCATCGAGCCTGGTGCCATGTTCTCGCTGGAGCTGTCCATCCAGATCGCCATGTTCGCCCTGATTGGAGGCCTTGGGACCTTGTCGGGGCCTCTGATCGGTACCCTGATCGTGTTGCCGCTGGCAGAGCTTGCACGTGGCTGGCTAGGCGACGCCGGCAGCGGCGTACACGGGCTTGTCTATGGACTGGTGCTGGTAGCCTTTGTCCTGACAATTCCACAAGGCCTGGTAGGGCGCTTCGGGCAGAGGGTCAGTGCGTGGGTGGACCGGCTACCTGGCGGCAAGCCCAACACCGTGCCGCCAGCCGCAGCACGCCCGGTATCCCAGCCGTCGAAGCATACGGGCCAACCGATTCTGGTCGCGGAAAACCTGCACAAGTTTTTCGGCGGGTTGCACGCGACCAACGACGTGTCGCTGACCCTCAACGAGGGTGAGATCGTGGGTGTGATCGGCCCCAACGGTGCCGGCAAGACCACCGTGTTCAACCAACTCTCGGGATTTATCCAGCCCTCCTCGGGCCAGGTGAAGGTACGCACGGCAGCCGGTCAGTGGGTAACGCCGTCCAGCCCTGCGCAGTTCGCCGTGGCCGGCATTGGCCGTACGTTCCAGATCGTGCAGCCGTTCGCTGACCTGAGCGTGTGCGAGAACATCATGCTCGGCGCATTCATGCACACCCGCGACCCCGTCGAAGCCCGGCAGATCGCCACCAAGGTTGCCGCCCTCACCGACCTTGGCCCACTGCTCGACACCCGCGCACGCAACCTCACGGTCGGTGGCATGAAACGCCTGGAAATGGCCCGTGCGTTGGCCACGCGCCCGCGCGTCCTACTGCTGGATGAAGTCATGGCGGGCCTGAACCCCACCGATGTCGGCAAGGCCATCGAGATCATCCGCCGTGTGCGTGACACGGGGGTCAGTGTGCTGATGATCGAGCACATCATGCAGGCAACCATGACCTTGTCCGACCGCATCGTGGTGATCAGTACCGGCGCGGTACTGATGGATGGCGAACCACAAGCTGTGGTGACCAATCCGCAAGTCATCGAAGCTTATCTGGGCAAGGAGTACGACCATGCTGCGGCTTGAAAACATCCATGCTGGCTATGGCAATACGGAGGTCCTGCGAGGCGTCTCTCTCGAGGTCAAGGCGGGTGAAGTGGTGACCTTGGTAGGCGCGAATGGAGCCGGCAAGACCACAACACTTCGCAGCCTCTGCGGCCTGATCCGCCCCTCTCTCGGCACGGTCGAATTCGAAGGCCGCCGCCTCGACGGGTGTGCCCCTGACGAGATTGTCGCTGCCGGCGTCACGCTGATTCCCGAAGGGCGCCAGTTGTTCCCGTTCATCAGCGTACGCGACAACCTGCTGATGGGAGCCTATAAAAAGGCCGCTCGGCCTGCGGTCAAGCAACGCCTGGAACAAGTGCTGGAGCTGTTCCCGCGGGTACGTGAGCGATTGGAGCAACATGCCGGTTCACTATCGGGTGGTGAGCAACAGATGGTCGCCATCGCACGCGGGCTGATGTCTGATCCCAAATTGCTGATTTTCGACGAGCCGTCTCTGGGATTGTCGCCGCTGCTGGTTTCCCAAGTGTTCGGCATCATCGACAAGATCCTCGCGCTGGGTACCACGGTACTGATCGTCGAGCAGAACATCGTCCATACCCTGCGTGTCGCTCATCGCGGCTACGTGCTGGAGAACGGCAGCATCACCCTGACAGGCACAGGGCAAGAACTGCTGGAGAATCCCCATGTCAAGCGGGCGTACCTGGGGCTATGAAGGAGCGGCAGACTATGGAGCAGAAGATGCTGTTGATTGAACACCGCCCAGGAGGCAGTGCTGCTTGCCTGCATCTGACCGAGGCTGACATCCCGACCCCGGCCGCTGACGAAGTGCTGATCCGGGTTGCGTATGCCGGCGTGAATCGCCCGGACATTTTGCAACGCTCCGGCAGCTATCCGCCCCCTGTTGATGCTTCACCTTACCTGGGCCTGGAAGTCT
Organism: Pseudomonas sp. TJI-51; assembly: GCF_000190455.2. Lineage (NCBI taxonomy): Bacteria > Pseudomonadati > Pseudomonadota > Gammaproteobacteria > Pseudomonadales > Pseudomonadaceae > Pseudomonas > Pseudomonas sp. TJI-51. The sequence goes on along the minus strand of NZ_AEWE02000006.1, from coordinate 64,307 downwards.
CCGGTGAAGTCGTGGCTGTCGGCGCTGGCGTACAGAACGTGCAGGTTGGCACGCACGTCTGTGCACTCACGCCGGGGGGCGGTTATGCCGAGTACTGTTGTGCACCGGCCGCGCATTGCCTGCGGGTTCCCGTTGGTTACAGGCCTGTCGTAGCGCAGGCGCCAGCAGGGTCATCAACTACCACGAAGAAGACTTCGTCGAGGTGATCGACGCCGAAACCGCAGGCAAGGGGGTCAACCTGATCCTCGATATGGTCGGGGGTAGCTACCTGCAACGAAATATCGATGCGCTGGCCGTGGAAGGCCGGCTTGTGCAAATCGCCTTCCTCGAAGGCAGCCAGGTGGACCTGAACGTCATGCCGATCATGCTCAAGCGCCTGACGTTTACCGGCTCGACACTTCGCGCCCGACCCAAAGCAGAGAAGGAGGCGATCGCCGACGCTTTGCAGGTCCACGTCTGGCCTCTGCTCGATTCCGGTCTCTGCCTGCCGGTTATTCACTCTACTTTCCCTCTGTATCAGGCCGCACAAGCTCATGCGCTGATGGAGACCAGTCGTCACATCGGCAAGATAATGTTGGAGATAAACCCATGATTGCAGGACGTCACAGCGGTAGAAATGTTCTGGTTTCAGGCGCGGCAAGCGGTATCGGCGCGGCTATCGCACAACGCTATTGCGAAGAAGGTGCCCGCGTTGCGCTACTCGACCTCAACCCGCAAGCCGTGCAAGCACAAGGTGAAGCACTGCGCGCCCAGGGCTTCCACGTTGCCTGGCAAGCTGCAGATGTTGGCGACTTTGAACAATGCCAGCATGCCTGTGCGCTGCTGGCTGAGGAAATCGGTCGCGTGGATACGCTCATCAACAATGCGGGAATTTCCCCAAAGCATGAGGGCAAGCCTGCCCCGATCTGGCAGATGAGCCCAACGGAATGGCAGCAGGTGGTTGCGGTAAATCTGAACGGCGCGTTCAACCTGTCACGTTTGCTTTCGCCCTCGATGGTCGAGCAACGCTTCGGCCGCATCATCAACATGTCCTCGGTGGCAGGCAGTGCGTACCTACCTTTGGTCGCAGCACACTACAGCGCTACCAAGGCGGCCATCATTGGCTTTACCCGACACCTGGCCGGAGAACTCGGTGCCTATGGCATCACGGCCAATGCTCTGGCACCTGGGCGCATCGAAACCCCTCTGTTGAAGACGGTTGCCTCCGCAGCCAATGAAGCAGTGATCGCCGATACGCCGTTGCTCAGGCTGGGGCAGCCGTGTGAGGTCGCCGACGCGGCGTGCTATCTGAGTGCGCCAGATAGCGCATTTATCACTGGCCAGGTGCTGGATGTGGCAGGTGGCTGGCTTATGCGTTAATTACTTTCCAACGCGTTATCAAATAACGCGGGCTGCCGGCTTCGGTGGCTCGCGGACCTTGTCGGCATCGGCTCAAAACGCCCGCAATAAAATCGAGGCCACAACTTACACCGGCAGTTCGGTAGTGAGCTTGATCTTTTCCATTGGAACCTCGGTTTTGACATTTTGCACCACGTCCAGGCTTGTCAAATGAGCGATCTGGAAGCGTCGATAAGCCTCCAGGTCTGCTGCCACTACTCTAAGCATGAGATCACAATCGCCTGCCATCACGTGGCACTCCACCACTTGCGGTAACTGGCGGACGGCGTTGATGAACTCATCGGTGGTGGCCTGGTCCTGGCGCTTGAGCCAAACCCGGACGAACAAAGTCAGCCCTAGCGCCACTTTCGCCGGGTCCACCAGCGCCACGTAGCGTTCAATCACGCCAGATTCCTCCAGCAGGCGGACCCTACGCAGGCATGGCGATGGGGAAAGCCCGACCTGCTTGGCAAGCTCCTGATTTTGCAGGCGACCATCTCTCTGCAGGGCGCTCAAGATGCGGCGATCGATAGCATCTAGCTTGATTGGCATTGGATTCTCGCTATAGGAAAATTCTGAAACTGGATGCTAAATGCTCATGCTGATCATGCAATTACGCAAGCAAATTTCAGCGACAAATTGAAATAATTTGCCTCCAACGGAGGTGCGTATGAATGTCATTGAACCTGCTCTGAGTGATCCCCCAGCCACAACACCCAACGACGATTTGCGCCGCGGAGCAATAGCTGCCGTACCCGTTCTGCTGGGCTTCATTCCCTTTGCCTTGGTGCTCGGCGCCCAGGCATCGCAACGCAGTCTTGCTGCAGGCGAGGTCGCGCTGATGACCGGCTTGAACTTTGGCGGCGGCTCGGAATTCGCCGCTATCGAGCTCTGGACATCACCTCCGGCAATCCTGGTGATCGTAGCCATGACCTTGCTGGTCAATAGCCGACACCTGCTGATGGGCGCGACTTTGGCACCCTACCTGCGGGATTTGCCGCTGAGGCAGGCGCTCGGCGCGTTGTTCTTCATGTGCGATGAGAGCTGGGCCATGGGCCTGGCCGATGCGCGCCGACGCGCAGGCTTCAGCTTGCGCTATTACATGGGCGTTTCGTTGTGCCTCTGGGGCACTTGGGTCTGCTTTACCACCCTCGGCGCATTGGTAGGGCCGCTGCTGGGCGACCTGCATGGCTACGGCTTCGACATGGCCTTCGCGGCAGTCTTTCTGGTACTGCTCAAGGGCATGTGGAAAGGTGTGCATGCCGCCCTGCCCTGGCTCTTCAGTCTAATCACTGCAGCACTCTTTTATCTGTTGATCCCCGGTGGCTGGTATGTGCTGGCTGGCACCGTTGCAGGACTGGTCAGCGCCTACCTGTGGGCCAAACCATGATGGATATCACCACCTTGGTCACCATCCTTGGGATGGCCGTCGTCACTTACCTGACTCGCATCATGGGTTTTCTGCTGTTGCGTAAACGGGTCATCGGCCCACAGCTCACCCAGGTGCTCGAGGCAGCCCCCGGTTGTGTGCTGATTGCAGTGATCGCGCCAAAATTCGTCAGTGGACAGCCGTCTGACCTGATTGCCTTGGGCCTCACCCTAGTTGCGGCCACCCGTTACTCCTTCTTCCCGGTGGTGGTATTCGCCATCGTTGTCACTGCTGCTCTGCGAACGGCCTTGCCGAGCTGAACGTTCACCTTTCTGAAGAAAATCCCAATGGTTAATCTTTCCAAGCGAGACTTGCTAGCTCTCGGTTTCATGACCTTTGCGCTTTTTGTCGGCGCCGGTAACATCATCTTTCCGCCTATGATCGGCCTGAGCGCGGGTGACCAGGTATGGACCGCCGCCGCAGGCTATTTCATCACTGCCGTAGGCATGCCGGTACTCGCGATTGTCGTTCTGGCTCGATTTGAAGGCTCCATGGACAAGCTGTGCGCGCCACTGGGGAAACTGGCTGCGCGCACATTGGCAATCGTTTGTTTTCTGTGTATTGGCCCCCTGTTTGCTACTCCGCGCACCGCTACCGTGTCATTCGAGGTTGGTGTAGCACCGTGGCTCGGCAACAGCCCTGCGCACTTGTTCGCTTACAGCGCCCTCTATTTTGCCTTGGTCCTGGCGGTATCCCTGTATCCCGGCCGGCTGTTGGACTCGGTGGGCCGCTGCCTTGCGCCGATCAAGGTAGCTGCTTTGGCGATCCTCGGTGTTGGAGCATTCATCTGGACTGCGGGTCCACAAGGTCCTGCTGAGCCACCGTTCGATACCCAGGCCTTCAGTAAAGGGCTTACGGAAGGCTACCTGACCATGGATACATTGGCCTCACTGGTATTCGGTGCAGTGGTAGTGAACGCCTTGAAACATCGCGGCATCCATGCGCCGCGGCAGCTGTTCAAATACAGCGTCATCGCAGCGTTGATTGCCGGTGTGGGTCTAAGCCTGGTCTACGCCAGCCTTTTCGAACTGGGGGCTCATGCAGGCGGGCTCGTCGATCATGCCGACAATGGTGCTCAGGTGCTCAATGCCTATGTACTGCATACCTACGGCGCAGTCGGCTACTGGCTCCTGGCATTCCTGATCACCATCGCCTGCCTGGTAACGGCGATTGGACTGACCTGCGCATGCGCAGAAGCATTCAGCAAATTCTTGCCGCTCGGTTACCGAACACTGGCAGCGCTGCTCGCTGGATTTTCCTTCGCTGTCTCCAACGTGGGACTTACCCAACTGATCGCGGTGTCTGTACCGGTGCTGACCGCAATCTACCTGCCTTGCATCGCAATCATTCTGCTCAGCCTGATTAGCTCTCGCCTCAACAGCCCTGCGCGGGTATTGATACCGGTAACCGCTTGCGCACTGGGTTTCGGCCTTATCGACGCATGCATGGCAGCGGGTTTACTGCCACCGAGTGTTCTGCTCTGGGTCAGTCAACTCCCCTTGGCTAACGCCAGCCTTGCTTGGTTACTGCCCTCCTTGGCCATATTTTTCGTCGCAACTGTTTACGACCTGTACAAAGGAGCGAAAACCCGCTCATCTTCTCTGTCGCCGGAGTCGGCCTGACCAAGTGATTTACCTTTTGAACGGAGCACGGGTATGACCGACATTGCCAAGCAGTCACACAGGATCGAGACGCCACGAGGTCATTTGTATGCAGAGTGTTGGAGTCCGCGGAAATCACGCGGGGTTCCAATCGTGCTTCTGCACGATTCACTAGGGTGTGTGGAACTGTGGCGCGATTTTCCGCTGCGGTTGGCCCAGTCTTGTGGGCGCGAGGTGATCGCCTACGACCGGCTTGGTTTTGGGCGCTCTAGCGCTTGCTTGGTCAATCTGACACCGAGCTTCATCGAGGATGAAGCTCACGGTGATTTTCAAGCAGTGCGTGAATACTTCCAACTAAGCCAATTCGTGGTTTTCGGCCATAGCGTAGGCGGCGGCATGGCGGTTGGCTGCGCGGCCGCCCATCCGCAAGCATGCCACGGACTGATTACCGAGTCCGCCCAAGCTGCAGTCGACAACGCGATCCTTGACGGTATCCGTTCCGCAGCGCGGCGGTTTGCCCTGCCTGGCCAGATGGAACGACTTCAGCAGTACCATGGAAAGAAAGCTGAGTGGGTTTTGCGCAGTTGGGTCGATACTTGGCTCTCGGAGGAATTTCGGCAGTGGAACCTTGATAGGCAACTGGCCCAGGTACAGTGCTCAGCGCTGGTTCTACATGGAGACCGCGACGAGTATGGGACTCGGCATCATCCCGAGCGTTTGTGTGCTGGGATAAGCCGAGCGCCTACTTTGCACATGCTGGAAAACTGTGGGCACCTGCCGCATAGGGAGTACCCAGACCAAGTACTCGCGGCTACGAGCGTGTTCCTTGCTAAGTCAGCCGGACACCTGTACTAGCGCCGTGCACGCTTGCTATCCGGTGGTTCCACAACTCTCACCGAACGCATTGGCAGCTGCGCTGGAACCCTTACAGCGAAAGGGTTCCAGCGGGCCTTTAGCGAACTGGGTGAACATTCCCGAGTTGTTGATCTGCATGGTAGGAAGATCGCACCAACGGACCAGAAGCTACATGCCTGAAGCCCATCCTCGCCCCCTCCTCGGCAAACCAGGCAAACACGTCGGGATGCACGAATCGCTGCACTGGCAAGTGACTGCGCGACGGCTGCAGATACTGCCCCAGCGTCAGCATATCCACCCCGTGCTCACGCATCCGCGTCATCACCTTAATCACCTCCTCGTCCGTCTCCCCTAGCCCGAGCATCAGGCCTGATTTGGTCGGCACCTCCGGGACCAACTGCTTGAACCGCTCCAGCAAATCCAGAGACCACTCGAAGTCCGACCCCGGCCGCGCTGCTTTGTACAAGCGAGGTACCGTCTCCAGGTTGTGGTTGAACACATCCGGCGGCGCTTCGGCGGTGATTGCCAACGCCGCCTCCATTCGCCCACGATAATCCGGCACTAGCGTCTCCAGCTGGATCCCAGGGCACTTCGCACGAATCTGGCGAATGCATTCGGCAAAATGCCCCGCACCGCCATCGCGCAGGTCGTCGCGGTCCACCGACGTAATCACCACGTATTTCAGGCGCAAATCGGCAATCGCGGTGGCCAGGTTACGCGGCTCGTCCACATCCAGCGGCCTGGGCCGACCGTGCCCGACATCGCAGAACGGACAGCGCCGCGTACAGATATCGCCCATGATCATGAAGGTCGCCGTGCCCCCGGAGAAACACTCCCCCAGGTTTGGACACGAGGCTTCCTCGCAGACGCTGTGCAGCTTGTGCTTACGCAGCAACGCCTTGATTCGTGCCACCTCGGGCGAGGCGGCGATCTCCACGCGGATCCAGTCCGGTTTGCGTGGCACATCCTCGGTGGGCAGGATCTTCACCGGAATCCGCGCCACCTTGTCGGCGCCACGCAGCTTCACCCCTGTCTGCACAGCCATGACCTCAGCCACGGTAGTAACGCTGCGCAACGAACGGCGTCCGCACTACCTGCATCGGCACCAGCTTGCCGCGCACCTGGGCGAAGACTTCGCTGTCCAGCGCCGCCTGCTCGCTCTGCACGTAACCCATGGCCAGTGGCCCGCCCAGGCTCGGGCCAAAACCGCCGCTGGTAACGCGGCCGATCACCTCCTCGCGGGCATTGACGGTCAGCGTGCCCTCGCGCACCGGCACCCGCTCCTTCGGCAGCAGGCCGACGCGCTTGCTGGCCACGCCATCGCGCTGCTGGGCGAAGATCTGCTCGGCACCGGGGAAGCCGCCGGCACGTTCGCCATCGGCACGTCGTACCTTGGAAATCGCCCAAGCTAGGCTGGCCTCGATCGGCGTGGTGCGGGTTTCCATATCGTGGCCATACAGGCACAGCCCCGCCTCCAGGCGCAGCGAGTCGCGCGCACCGAGGCCGATGGCCGCCACCTCGGGCTCGGCCAGCAGCGAGCGGGCCAGCATCAGCGCCGCCTCGACCGGCACCGAGATTTCATAGCCGTCCTCGCCGGTATACCCCGAGCGGCTGACATAGCAATCGACACCCAGCAGGCGTAGCGGCGCGAACTGCATGAAGGTCATGCCGGTCACTTCCGGCGCCAGGCGCGCCAGCACCCGCGCCGCCGCCGGCCCCTGCAGGGCGAGCAAGGCTCGGCTGTCGAACAGCGATTCCACTTCGCAAAGGCCTTCCAGGTGCTGCTGCAGATGACGCAAGTCCTGTTCCTTGCAGGCGGCGTTGACCACCAGGAACAGCTCGTCATCCGCCAGCCGCGCGACCATCAGGTCGTCGAGGATGCCCCCGTCGGCGCTGGTGAACAGCGCGTAACGCTGCATACCCACCGGCAGGTCGACGATATCCACCGGCACCAGGCGCTCCAGCGCCTTGCCGGCATCCACGCCGCGCAGGCAGATCTGGCCCATATGGGAGACGTCGAACAGGCCGGCCTGCTCGCGGGTGTGCAGGTGTTCCTTGAGTACGCCCAGCGGATACTGGACCGGCATCGCGTAGCCGGCAAACGGCACCATGCGCGCACCCAATTCCAGGTGCAGAGCGTGCAACGGTGTCTTTTGTAGTGTTTCAGTGGACATGGGGTGACTCCAGGCATTCGGTAGAGACGACGGCCAGCGTGCTGCTGGCCGTCTCGATGGATCAGGCTGGGTAGACCGGGAACATCGCGCACAGCCCCGCGACTTGCTTCGCCACGTGGGCCTCGATCTGGGCATTGCCGAGGTGGTCGAGGATGTCGCACACCCACGTCGCCAGTGCACGGCATTCCGCCTCCCGGAAGCCGCGGGTGGTGACCGCCGGGGTGCCAATACGCAGGCCCGAGGTCACGAACGGTGACTGCGGGTCGTTGGGTACCGCATTTTTGTTCACGGTGATATGGGCACGGCTGAGGGCAGCATCGGCGTCCTTGCCGGTGATGCCCTGACGGATCAGGCTGACCAGGAACAAGTGGTTGTTGGTGCCACCGGAGTCCACGTCATAGCCACGCTGGATGAAGATCTGTGCCATGGCCTGGGCGTTCATGATCACCTGGGCCTGATAGTCCTTGAAGCTGGGGTCGAGGGCTTCCTTGAAGCACACTGCTTGGCCGCGATCACATGCATCAGCGGGCCGCCCTGGCCGCCGGGGAATACCGCCGAGTTGAGCTTCTTCTCCAGCTCTGGCTCGCCCTTGGTCAGGATCAGGCCGCCACGGGGGCCGCGCAGGGTCTTGTGGGTGGTGGTGGTGACCACGTCGGCGTATGGCAGCGGGTTTGGATACAGGCCTGCGGCGACCAAGCCGGCGACATGGGCCATGTCGACGAATAGCCAGCCGCCGACCTTGTCGGCGATCTGGCGAAAACGTGGGAAGTCCAGTGTTCGCGAATAAGCGGAGAAGCCGGCGACGATCATCTTTGGCTGGTGCTCGACAGCCAGGCGCTCGACTTCGTCGTAGTCGATCAGGCCATTGGCGTCGATGCCGTATTGCACGGCGTTGTAAAGCTTGCCGGAGGACGAGACCTTGGCGCCGTGGGTCAGGTGACCGCCGTGGGCCAGGCTCATGCCGAGGATAGTGTCGCCAGGTTGCAGCAAGGCCAGGTACACGGCGGCATTGGCCTGAGAGCCGGAGTGTGGCTGAACGTTGGCGTAGCCGGCGCCGAACAATTGCTTGGCACGGTCGATGGCCAGTTGCTCGATCACATCGACGTGCTCGCAGCCTCCATAGTAACGCTTGCCCGGGTAGCCTTCGGCGTACTTGTTGGTCAGTTCGGTCCCCTGGGCCTGCATCACTTGGGGGCTGGTGTAGTTTTCCGAGGCGATCAGCTCGATATGGTCTTTCTGGCGCTGCGTCTCGCGACGGATGGCGTCAAACAGTGCAGGGTCGAAATCAGACAGGGTGAGGCTTTTGTGGAACATGGGAAATTCCTTGTTGTTCGGGTTTTATAGCCAGGTTTTCGCCCCCCTATCGCTGGCAAGTCAGCGACAGGGGGCGAAAGATCACTCAGGCATCCTGATAGTTCGACACCGGCGGACAGGCACACGCCAGATTGCGGTCGCCGTAGACGTTGTCCACGCGCCCCACCGGCGGCCAGTACTTGCTCTCGCGCAGGCTCGACAATGGGTACACCGCCAGCTCGCGACTATAGGTATGCGTCCATTCACCAGTCAGCTCAGCCGCTGTATGCGGGGCGTTGCGCAACGGGTTGTCCTGCTTGTCGAGCCCACCGGTCTCCACCGCACAGATTTCCTCGCGGATTGCGATCATGGCCTCGCAGAAGCGGTCCAGCTCTTCCTTTGACTCACTCTCGGTCGGCTCTACCATCAAAGTCCCGGCCACCGGGAATGACATGGTCGGCGCATGGAAGCCATAGTCGATCAGGCGCTTGGCCACGTCCTCGACACCGATTCCGCTGCTCTCCTTGAGCGGACGCAGATCGAGGATGCACTCATGGGCCACCAGGCCGTTCTCGCCCGTGTAGAGCACCGGGTAATGCTCCTCCAGGCGCCGGGCCACGTAGTTGGCGCTGAGGATCGCCACCTGCGAGGCGCGTTTGAGGCCCGCTCCGCCCATCATGCGGATGTACATCCAGGTGATCGGCAGAATGCTCGCGCTACCAAACGGCGCCGCACTCACTGCCCCGGTCTTGCCAGCACCCGGCAGGAAAGGCGCCAGGTGCGCCTTGACCCCGATCGGCCCGACGCCCGGGCCGCCACCACCATGGGGAATGCAGAACGTCTTGTGCAGGTTCAGGTGGGAAACATCGCCACCGAACTTACCTGGCGCACATAGGCCGACCATGGCATTCATGTTGGCGCCGTCGATGTACACCTGACCGCCATGTTCATGGACGATCTCGCAGATCCGCGTGATACCGTCTTCGAACACACCGTGGGTCGAGGGATAGGTGATCATCAACGCGGCCAGGCGTTCACGATGCTGTTCGGCCTTGGCCTGCAGGTCGGCGACATCGACGTTGCCGCGGGCATCGCAGGCGACGACCACCACCCGCAGCCCGGCCATCTGCCCCGTGGCCGGGTTGGTGCCGTGGGCCGACGACGGGATCAGGCATACATCGCGCCCGCCCTCGCCTCGGCTGGCGTGATAGGCACGGATCGCCAGCAGGCCGGCGTACTCGCCCTGGGAGCCGGCGTTGGGCTGCAGCGACACGGCGTCGTAACCGGTGGCGGCACAGAGCATGGCTTCCAGCTCGTCAGTCAGTTGCCGGTAACCCCTCGCCTGTTCCGCCGGGGCGAACGGGTGCAGGGCGCCGAATTCCGGCCAGGTGACCGGGATCATCTCGCTGGCGGCGTTGAGCTTCATGGTGCAGGAGCCCAGCGGGATCATGGTGCGGTCCAGGGCCAGGTCCTTGTCGGCCAGGCGGCGCAGGTAGCGCATCAGCTCGGTTTCCGAGTGATAGCGGTTGAACACCTCATGCTGAAGGAAAGGGCTTTCCCGCAGCAGCGCGGCCGGCAGGCAATCCTCGACATCCAGTGCCAGCGCGGCGAACTCCGGCAGGGCCTGGCCGGGCACGGCGAACACCTGCCACAGCGCCTCGACGCTGGCCTGCTCGCAGGTTTCATCCAGGGACACGCCGAGCCGCGTGTCGTCGATGAGGCGCAGACTGTTAGCACGCTTCACCGGACGCGCCATGCTGGCCCTACCCACACCAGGCTGTATGCCGCAGCGACCGCTATCTTCGCCGCGATAAGTGCAATGATAGCTCGGAAGAGGCGATGCAGGACTGTGCGCCGCCGATGGAGCTTGAAGTCATACCACCAACCCACGAATCTGGTGCGGTCCCCGTGTTGAAGCCAGCGATGTTCAGCCCGTTCCCCACACTGCAGGCGTGGGCAGGCGTGGCGGCTGCGCTCTATGGACGCCATTCAGACGGGGCTTTCAGGGGCGGGTTTAGCGGCATGACCGACTGGCCTCAGGCGACACTCCCCCGCAACTCGATAAACTCAGGGTATGTTGACATAGCAGTCCGCAGTCGCTGCGCTTACCTACAAGATCGGTGGCGTGCAACCCCCGCCTGAGGTCATAGTGTCATCAAAGTCTCTCGACATTTGCCTTTGGAACACTTGTCATGAACAGTATCACGATCCACGGAATTAGCGACCAGCCCTCAATCAGCTGCTGGACCTCTGCTCATGGGGCTTTTTTAACAAGGAAGGCGCAAATTTTTCGAAAAGCAATGGAGGTGCTCGGCAAAGGAGAACTGGCACAGCGTTGGATGATCAGCCCTGCGCTTGGTCTTGGCAACCACACCCCATGCACCTTGCTTTGGAGTCATGAAAGCTATATGGAGGTATGGGCCTTCCTCTACCGTCTTGAGTACGGCGTTTACACGTGAGCATCAGAATGCTGCTGATCGGGCTACGGGCTAGCCCGGGTTTTGGTATGCATCTCTCTGGTAGTGATACTCCTGTGGTGAAAGGCGACCAGCCGGGCCGAATAACAAGTGGGTAACACACGCTTCCAAGAACGCAATCGCCTCGGCTTGAGCGTACTGCGCATAAAAGCTGCGGTACGCGAGCGGGAGCGTACCGCGGCTCTGGAGGCAAAGCTTGACCATCTGAGCCAAAACGTAACCGCGTATATCGTATCGTGCGTCCACCTTTCTGAGCACAGTGTCGTAGCAGGAGTGGAAAACGACTGCTTTCGAATGGACACTAGGGGGGCTTTTTTGATCGTTCATGGACAGCCTACTGTAAAAGCGTTGAACCGCAGGGACAGTGTCGAAGCCACTGGAACGTGGCTTGGAATACGTCGCGTTGGTTCACGCGAATGAAGAAAAAGTGTAGGAAAACCTCAAAAATGAAGTTTTTTTTGCCAAGTGAAGAAAATCATTTCGGTGGCGGTGATCGTAACAAAAAAACACGAATCCCACATGCACCTAGAGCTCTCGACCTTGGCCTTCAATGCCACCTTAGGCGGCACAGTGTCTCGCAAAGCAAATCCACATTTGAAACCACGATCAGCCTTGGAATCTATCTCTGCGCCACTCCTAATCTAGCCTCGAGCAGCGCCGGCTCTCCCGTTCAGACTTAAAATATAGTGGTAGTTCGTTTGAGTACGGACCAACTTAGAATTGAGCTTATAGGATGGAGACTAAGTATGAGAGCGCACCTTCTTTTTGCACAGCTTTTGCTGGCGGAAATTAGGACATCAATTCTCCCACCACACTACTATTCCATTAGCTTGGAATAGTAGTTTGGCAAAACTTACCCGCTACCTCAATGTGATCCAGTGCGGGAAATCATCTAATGATCGATTGCAGCGACTAAGTGCTTGGTTTAATAAAGCATTTAGAGTAGCGACCTCAATAGACATCGTTGCTGCTTGTGCCATGAAAATATCGGAAAAGGCTTCGTAAATATGGTGCATCAACAAAGATGCCAACATCGTCTCAGAAATCAATGTCAAATTCCGCGATCTACGTATCTTTGATATCATCACTGGCTTATCAACATCACAAAAAACGTCAGCTAGAGAACCAACAAAACTAGGACCGCGAATTCGCAACAATTCACACGAATGAGAGGTGTGAGCGGAGTCAGAGGAATGAGTCAACTGTTCCGCGCGCACGCCCAGCATTGCTCTACCATAGAGATTGATCGTGGGCTTACCGACCGAAAAAGCATGGCCTACTATTTTGCAGCTGCGCGCGTCAACTACATAACATAAAAACGGATGTTGCCTCTTGAACTGACCCGACACCTTGACGTAAAAACCCAGGGTAACGTAAATCGGAACTATATAAGTGTACATGAAATACTTATGCGAACTGTGGAGTGCAAATACTTAGGGCGCTTGTCTGGAATCTGATCAAGCTATTTCTAAGCCAATAATAAAGCTCTTTATCAAATTTATACACGCTCCCCCATATTTTTTCCGGCGTATCTGATTCCCAAGGATCGCCACGAAGTGACTTAAAGGCCTCCTTTTGACTAACCCACCCTAGCAATATTCCAATAAAAAAAAGCGCGCGCGCGCGACAAGCTGCAGAAGCCCTAAACGGCTGCAAGTAGCAGCTAAGGTATAGCGTCTCACCTTCACTGGACACAATATCTAGCAGTCTGTTACTACCGGAATGACGATACAAATCCATGCCTGGTGTAAGAAGAGCCCGCATAAGGCTCATTATTGTGTTATCAAAGAGATAAATGCAACGATCCTGCTGAAGATTACGTAATTTTACGAGTTTCTTCTGAACACGACATGCGGTTTTAAGCAAATCGGCCCAGTTGTTAACATATTCTGCATGTCCGAGATTCTTACTCTCAATACTATGATTCCATTTAAATATGGCCCGAGGCGCATCCAACGCGGCACCTATCTGTCGCGGGACATCCTTAAGCAACACATCATGCAATTCACAAAATGGTTTTGATACGTATCGCCAGGCAATCTTGAGCATCAAAGAACAATTAGATCGAAGATTTTCACGCATGCAATCTTCGCAATAAGATCGCCGAAATCCCCAAGGTATCATCGGCGCGACATTAACAGGCTTGACGAATCTTTCTAAATCTGACCCCATAATCAATGGCAGAACCTTCCATTTATGGTCCGGGCTTATAAAATCTAAGTCGCAGTGAGCTTCACGCTTTTCAAATTCGAAAAGTGACAAAAATAATCGTGGACCACGTCCATAACCCCCAGCATTGTGCAGTATATACTGCTGCACTTCTGGGATTTGACATAGCCGATAACTCCAAGATGAAAGAGATTCACCGGCTATCATTTTAGCATTCGAGCATAGCCCGGACTTCAACATACTGACTTCCTTGAATTGAAAGCTCTTCTTCAGCACCTGAAAATTTGAGTAGGCTATCATTTCTTAAAGTCGCATATGCGTAAGCCACCTCTAAGGTCTTTACAAACTCATCGAGCCGGCATGCTTGCTGCTCGATGTGTTCAAGTGCACATTCAGAAAACTTAATACTTTGTCTAGTTTCACCATTCGCAGCGATTAAAAACTTAAATGCGACATTGGAAAGATCAGATGACTCGAGCGACATTCTAACTCTAAATAAATTCACCCTTCCTTTCATAATTTTTTCTATCTTTCTTGCCAGCGGCCGATAGTGCGTTGTATATAGAACAACTAGACCATTTCCGACTTCCGATATAGCGACCAAGCATTCAGCCAATGAGTTATCATGTGTGATTTCGAAGCGCTCCAAGTCATCAATTACTACTAGCTTTAACCCTACCTCATTTATGTACTGATCCATATATAAGGGAGCTTTTTTCAGGTGCTCGTAGGGGGATCTTATTGCCAAAGAAATAGCGAAATTATCCAATAAAGATAGCTTGCCGAAGCTAAAATTATAATTGACCTTAGTTGCCTCTACACCAAATTTATTTACCACATGTTCAAGACTGGCGGACAAGCCACAACCAGGTTCGCCCTCTAGGTGAACGACTACACCCTTAGCAGTGATGTTTGTATTTCGTATTAGCTCTGCTATGGTATTCGTCAATTCAGGGAACGAATATTCAATCTTGCATTGTCCTTGGAGAACTTTAATTGCCTTGGAAATACGGGAGCTACTATTCATGCGAAACCGCCCTCACGCTCAAGCTGGTCGACGTCGCGCAGCGCAATACATAGGTCATCCATAATATACTCAATATTGTCAAGATGCTTGTGAGCAATATGTTCAGAGCCATCAGTGATTGCGGCCATGGCTGCCGCCTGTAAAATTTTCACAATGTTATCGGTCAGCCCCTGGCCCGTCTCCATTATCTTTAGAAACAACTTCTGGTCTTTGAAGTTTGTCGGCTTCCGTAAAGGGAGGCGAAAAATGTACGATGCTACAAAGCTTCTGAACTCACTATCATTCCCCCATTGTTTTAGGGACCTCACAGCATACCGGCGGGCCAACTGAGCGTCACGCCTCAATACCCGCGCGGCATCTGGGATACCGAATGCAAAGACACAGAGACCATAGTTAGAGCCAGCTAAATTCTTCAACAATGACAAGTTAATTCGCTGCTGGAAGTCTGTTAATGTCAATGCATCATGAATCTCATCGATAACGATGGCCCGAATATTTTGACTTTTAATCAAGTATTGCAATTCCGGCGAGATATTTTCATTCAGACGCGCACGACGCGACACACCTACTCCAATTTCTTGCAGTATCAACTCCTTCAATGAATAGCCATTAGGGCTTTGATGCATTGTTACAAATACCATTTTCTCCGCCCAAACACGATGTCGCTTCTTCAATTCCTCAATCATGCTAGTTTTACCTGAGCCACCAGGCCCTATTACTAGCATACTGGGGGCATTGATTTTATTTGTCATCTGCATCATCACATGCATACGTGCAATTAGGTTTTCAACTGAGGGATGAGGCACCCAAATATCCTGACAGCACACCAATGTTCGCTCATGATCCGTTAACGAAAAATAGCTATGGCTATCGGGATGCACGTGGGAAAAATCGGACATAATAGTCTCGCAAAAACAATTGGATTAAGGCAAAAATCAAAATACTTAATCGTTCATTAATGAACGATCAATACAAAGTCGGCTCATCTTCGTAATCTACACTATTGTTTGAGCGCAGGTTCGAGACTATCCCAGGCATCGAATGGTCAATCAGCCCTCTACGCCCTCCAACCTGGCTAGCACTTACATGGGCAACGTTCGAATAATTTTCAGCGCTTTCATTATTTTTTTTGCTCGCGCCTTCTAAAATGATGGAGTAAGCATTATGCTGCTCTAGACCTTTTTCCTTCTTCAGACGCCTAGCCTTAGTCGTAGCTTTTACTTCATTTACCACGAGTTGATTTGCACTATATACTGCCTCACTGCCACGCCTAGTCATAGTGCCATTTGGTATGGACTTAATGCGCCTCTGATGCCGATAATATTCATAATGCGAATGTCTGCCAGAAGAGTTTCGTACACAAGGAACCACGAACCATTCTGTATTCACTTTAACCCTTATTACATCAAGGTTGTAAGGGTCATACTTAACCAGCACCTTCTCTCTAATATGATTTTTTAGTGCAGGAGCATAATAAAACCGTCGGAATAACTCTATCCCTTGCGGAACTACTTGTTTTGCGGCAAACTCTGGATAAAAGCTAAAGCGAAAACCATCATGGTCTTTTTCTGGAATGCTTTTTGGTTCCACCCCATCTCGATAATAATCATTCCAAGCTTCAATAGGGCTTTTCCCGATGCCAGAATGCTTGGTCTCATGATATGCGCACACTTGATAAATCATGAACTTGCGTAGCGCACTAAACGTCATTGATGCGCGTTTTTCACTGCTATATGACTTCCGGTCGATTACGTTTGAACCCGTTGTTCCTGGCAAAAAATGCACTTTGGTTGTCATGAACTTCCCAATCAAACTCTCGATATGTCCTCCTTGATGTTTTTTTCCTACATTGCGATGCCTTACGTCAATTCCATAGTGCTTGCAGTTTAGTACCAGCACATCAGATATGAATTCCTTAGCATTATCAGTATGGATAGTTTCCATCAAGCCGTGAACTGGCCAAAGGTTTTCCTCCATCCCTAAAGCTAATAAGATCTTATTCTTTGGCAGCACGCAATTTTCGATTAACATTGCCACGCTTACAGCGCTCGGTGGCAATAAAGACAAATAGAACCCAAGAACCACCCTTGTATGGATACAAATTGCCAAACTGATCCAAGGCCTGCCAATAATGACTTGGCGGTCATTTTCGTCGACCAACAATATGTCCATGACGGTGTGATCGAATTGAACCCATTGGAGTGGGCGGTCGGTTTTCTTATGTCCAGGCCTCGCTCCGTATCTTTGTTCCGCTGCGTCTTTTCCGTATTTCCTTTCGTACAATAATCTTGGAGGCTTAGATTTAATCCTTCGCCTGACCGTATAGTAAGAGGGACGCACAACTTTTTGAGCATCAGCTTCTGACTGACATACCGACCACACCTTCGCATAGCTAGCAGAAATACCATAATAGTAATCATCAAAAGCTTTATCAATAATTGCTTCCACGCGAGCATCAAGTTTATCGCTCCCGCTTTTACGACCCCGCTTACCTGGCACTAATTTATTGTAATTTCGTGCCCCTCGAGACCTTGCTACCAACTTATAAAAATACTGCTTCCCTATGCCTAGTAAATTTATGCCTTCAGCGGCTGATATTTTTCCATCAATGAAGAGGCTAATTACCGTAAAGCGCTCACTTCCGACCTTATGCCGCCCTATCTCCTCTAGCGGCGTAAAGCTATTTAACGCCCCCCACAAATCTTCTGAAGTATCGGTCATAGCTTTGAACCAAGGATTATGAAATTGACAAGTACACCTGTAGAGCCCCGATGGACATGCTTTAAACCATCAGGTGATACCCATCTACCTGAGCGCGAAGTTGAATGCTTTTTCATTTTTAACTTCCATTTTGGCTTTGTGTCAACCCTGTGAATGCAACTTTTTTGATAGGCGAAGGTGAATCTTGATCAAAACCCACAAAACAATAGACGTATAAAACGCAACCCAAAACGCCATACCGAAATTCAAAGCTCAAGCATTAAAAAGTACAAGGTTGACGCACAAATCACTGAGTAAATCGAGGCAGAAGCCTCCAATTGAAACGGGAACGACGGAATTTCATCAAGGCTTCATCTCGGTACATGCTCAATCCAAAATGCATTTACTAAATTCATCTTGTCAGAGGGTCGTTCGTCCTTAGTTTCAAACGAAAAGTAGCCCTAGGGCCCTGCATCGCAGAAGGCGAAGCCACCAGGGGGAGCCCTAGGCTCTGTACGAAATCCCGAGAAACCTAATCGTCGCTCCTTTAGCGCTGAGATTTTGTAGAGTTACGCGCCATTAACGGAAAGGAATTCTGTGATGGCAAGGCGCTACGAACTCACGGACGAGGCCTGGGATGTGGTCTCCGATCTCTTCATCGAAACCCATGGCCGAGGCCGGCCCCGACTGAGCGACCGGCTGATGCTCGATGGCGTGCTGTGGGTGCTCTGCTCAGGTGCTGCATGGCGAGATATGCCAGAGCGCTTCGGCCCATGGTCAACGGTGTATCAACGGTTTCGGGGCTGGCGAAACCAAGGGACTTTAGAGCAGATGCTCAAACGTCTGCACCTGCGATTGAATGAGCAGGGCTTGATCGATCTGCAAACCTGGATGATCGACTCAACCGCAGTACGCGCAACCCGAGCCTCATCAGGCGCCGGGAAAAAAGGGGGCCTGACGAGCCTGCCGATCATGCTCTAGGCCGCAGTCGCGGTGGCCTGACAACCAAAATCCACATGCTATGCGACGCCAACGGAACACCGCTGCGTTTTCTCCTCTCTGGCGGTCAAGCCAGTGACATCAGCTACGCACAACCACTGTTGGACGAGATCAGCATTCCATCGAGCCAACGTGGCCGCCCGCGCAAGCGCTGCAAATGGCTGCTTGCCGACAAGGGCTACGACGCAGAAGCGCTACGCCGCTACTGCGACCAATATCGAATGCAACCCGTCATCCCGCTGCGCTCGATGAAGCGCAAGCCCAAGCCTGGCTTACCAAGACTGTTTGACCGGCCCAAATACCGACAGCGCAACATCATCGAGCGCATGTTCGGCTGGCTGAAAGAGAACCGTCGGATCGTGACTCGCTTCGACAAGCTCGCGAAAAGTTATGCCGCCATGGTCTCACTGGCTTGCTCCATGCGGTGTTTGCGACATCTCTTTTCGTACAGAGCCTAGAGAAATCTGGACGAAACGGATCACTTATTGGTGGGTACAACAGATGCAGCCACCAACACAACACTCTGCGCAAAAAGGCTTCCACCGAGCCAGATTGCCCAGCAAGGAGGGATGGAGATTGCGGTTTGTTATGTGCGGAGACCGGAGAATTCTGTTTTGGCCGCAGCGCGAGTGTCCGGCTACGCCGTCTTTGCCTGTCTAGGTAGGCGCATGCCACGGCCTCCGGGGTTAGCGACCACAACTGGGTAGACCGCCCATCGGGGGCGGAGATAGGGCCAATAAATCTACTGATCTAACTTTGGACTAATTTCATGACAGCCGAACTACCTTCGTATGGGAGATATCCTCGACAAAATGGTATTCGTTGTTGTTGATGCTTAATAAGGCGACAATCCACAAAAATAATGTTTAATCTAGCGACTATCCCAAGAAAAGTCGCTTAAATTGGCAGGGCATCGGCTAGAGCCCTTGTGAAACAACGCTTAGGGCTAGTCGCCTCATTTCGCGACAGCCTCAGCGTTTACGCCCTAAATACGCGATGTCTAGCGATCACTTCAGCTGTCCGCTGCTCCCGCCTTTTCAGAAGGCTAAGACTCATCTTAAGTTCCAAAACGCTCATTAGCCCCCCTCATTGCTTGTGATATGGCTGGGTGCTCACGTTCTACAACGACTGCGACACGCTCGACTATTGCGACAGCTGCTACAGCCCGGAGGGACGTGCTTACATTTTCGACTCGCTGCAGTCGTACAGTACTGACCCAGTAGAGCTGTTGAGTACCTGGGAGCACGCACAGCTGGAAAAGCTGCTGAGCGATAGCTAGTCGGTCATCGCAGTTAGCTGCATCTATGTGACCTATTGAAAGCGCTGGTGTGTGCCCGTGCGCAACACTTATGGCCCTGCCGGCATGGTTGTCTGGTCAGTAAGGACAAGCCGCTGTGAGCAGCTCTCCATATGGGCGCCAGCGCCGGCAGTCAGTATCACTTCGAAGTCCGTCCGCGCCAGCTCGCCTACAAGCTCCTACACCTACTCAGGGCTGCAAACGGCAAATTAGAAAGCCGAAAAAAAGGGTGGCCGTAGCCACCCCACCCTTCAAGCCAGCAAATGCCGTCAGGCGGTACGACCACCGAGCGTCTCAGCGACCCAATCCGCAATGTACTGGCCCGCGTTGATGCTGTTGTCGAAGCTGGAGTGCTGCACCCCACCCTCACGATCGGTGAAGATCTTCAGCTCGCGCTTAGGGCTGTTGACCAGTTGTTCGAAGGTACGATGAGCCCACTTCAGTGGAATCTGAGAGTCCTTCTCGCCATGGGTGACCAGGAACGGCACTTTGATGCGATCCAGGATCCCGTCGAGGTGAACCTTCTCGGAGATTGGCATGAAGTCCTCGATATCCTTGGCGCCCCATACCCAGCAAACATGTGCCCAGTAATGAGGGACAGGCAAGCTGCCTTCCTTCTCCAGGCGACGCTTCTGGACATCACGCCAATCGTGGTTTGCACCCCAGACTACGCCGCACGCGAATCGAGGTTCAAATGCCACCGCTCTTGGGCAGTAGTAGCCTCCCAGCGAGACACCTTCCATGCCGATGCGCTTGGAGTCGACTTCAGGATGGGTTTCCAGCCAATCGACCACCCGGCTCGCCCAGTGCTCACTGTCGAAGCGGGCGGTGAGGTCGTGCAGGCGGAGGGCCTCACCAGTGCCAGGCTGGTCAATGAGCAGCGAGGACACGCCCCGCTTGGCCAGCCAAGCTGGCAAGCCCACGCGGTACTTCATTTCCTTGGTCGAGTCCAAGCCGTTGACCTGCAGCAGAATCGGGGCCGGGCCGTTCACGCCTTCAGCGCGCACGAAGAGCCCGGAGAGGACTTTGCCCTCGTAGGGAATCTCCACACGCTCGCAGTTTTCTTTGGACAGGGAAATACCACGTGCGAAGGTGCTCACGAACTGCTTGTACAGAGCCTCGCGCCCTGGAGCTCCGTGTGCTTGCAGGCGCTCGCAGGTCAGGTAGTAGGTGGCAGCCCGGTTGTACTTCTCGCCCGCCGACAGCAAGCGGCCTGCAGCCTCATCTTCTTCAGCCAGGCCACAGAGCTTGTCTGCCATTTTTGACCAGGTTTCACGAAATGCTGCGGTGCCGGCTGCGTCTGGCTGCTTCGCAGCCTCTTGCAACGGCGCGCACATTTCCTCGATCTCACCCATGCGAGCGCCCATCTCGATGGCGAGGTCGACAGACAGGTTCCAAACGTAATTGGTGGGGAAGTAGCGGAACATTTCTTATTTTCCTTTTCAGTCGGAAGGTGAACCCGGGGCTGGGAAGTACACCAGGCACGATCAGAGAAGGACGTTATTGAGCAGGCTCCGCTTTGGCCAATCGCGAGTGCGGATGCAAGGTATCGCGAAACGCGATGCCTGGATTGAAAACCACGCAGTTTCCGTTTTGTTAGTCAGTGCGCAGCGTCAAGAACTGCGGCCGACTCGGGCGCTGAGGCTTGATCCAGTGCCAGGATTGACGCTCGGACAGCCTCTCTCAGCCAACGATGCATGGGGTCACTGTCCATGCTTCGATGCCACTGCATGATCTCCTTCATCACCGGGAGCTCCACCGGTGGCGGGAGAATCCGCAACGGTAGATATTGCGAATAAAGCTCCGCCAATCTGCGATGCATAGTTGCAATGCGATGAGTGCCGACCAGCAACTGGGGAAGCGTGTTGAAGTCGTTCGTGATCACCTCAAGCCGGCGCTTGAAACCGTACTGGTTCACGAACCACTCTTCGATGCTCAACTGGCGAGTGCGGCCGAAACCGACAGATACGTGGCCCATTTCCATGTACTTTTCCAAGGTAAGGGTCTCGCCTACCAGCGGGTTTTGGTTCCAAACGACGCAGACGTGCTCCTCTTCAAACAGCAGCTGCGAGGGATGCCCATCGATGCAATACCGCTCTGGAACGAACATGAGGTCGATCTCGCCACGACTGGCCATCTCCACCGACTGCTCCCCTGGGGCGTACATCTCGAAGGTGATTCCTGGGGCTTCCTGGTGGATGCGTTGAATCACCCGCGTGAACAGGACGCTGATCAGGTAATCCGACATGACCAAACGGAAATGCCGTTTGCTGGTAGAGGGGTCGAAGACAGGTTTTGAAGTGATTGAGGAGCTAATGGTCAGTAGTACTTCACGGACGGGTTTTGCCAACTCAAGCGCGTAGGCTGTGGGCTGCATTGAGCGGCCTACCTGCACAAGCAAGTCATCCTCGAAGTATTTACGGAGCCTACCCAGCACCCCGCTCGTGGCGGACTGGGTCATGTGAAGGCGTTCGGCAGCACGGGTAATGTTTTGCTCGTCCAGGAGCACGTCCAGGGCCACGAGCAGATTCAAATCCAAGTGGTGGAATCGCATTGCGATGCATCCTTGTGATTGTAGTTATTTTTGAAATACCTTCGTCCGCCATAATCGATACGTCAAGAGGCCGTTTGTTACACCACCGCCCCACTCCCGGATTTCCTTGCTCTGCGACTATGTATCGAGTTCGCAGATGGTAGGCATCCCAAGTTGCGATTAGTCAGTTCAAAAACCTGACTGCACTCTCAATCGCGTCATGCGGCATGCCTACCGCAGAGACCACCACCGGCCCAGCTGCCGGATCATAATTTCAACGGAGTGGTTTCCATGAAGATCCTTGGACTTGATGCCTTGGTTTTTGGCGTCGACGATTTACAAGCTTGCGCTGATTGCCTGCGTGATTACGGACTGAAGCCAGTTCACCTGGACGCCGAAGGTGGCCGTTTCGAGGCCCTGGACGGAACCGCCATTATCATCCGTCAGCCCGATGACTCATCCCTCCCCCCCGCCATGGGCCCGGCTCCTTCCCTCAGGGAGACGGTCTATGGCGTAGAAAGCACTGCCGATCTGGCCGCGATCGAAGATGAGCTGAGCCGGGATCGTGAGGTGCATCGGGATGCTGCTGGCGCCCTACACACAGTCGATGACCTTGGCTTTGCCATCGCCTTCCAGGTTACCTGCCGCCGTCCGTTCAGCGCGTCTGCCGACCTCACCAATGCGCCTGGCAGTGAACCGCAACGCCCGATGAACCAGTTGGGTATCACTCCCGACATGGTCGCCCTGCCCCGGTCACTTTCCCACGTGGTGTACTTCGTTCCCGATGTGGCAAAAGGTGAAGCGTTCTACCGAGATCGCCTGGGCTTCGTGACCACTGACAGCTTCATCGGCGTTGGCCCCTTCATGCGCACGAACGGGATGGATGACCACCACTGCCTGTTCATGATCCAGACGCCGCCTCACATGCAAGGCTGTGAACACTTCACCTTCCACATGGGCAGCGGCACAGAAGTGCTCCTGGCTGGTTATCGCCTGCAGCAGAAAGGCTGGACAAGCTTCTGGGGCCCGGGGCGCCACCTCTTCGGCTCCAACTGGTTCTGGTACTTCAACAGCCCTCTGGGCTGCCATATCGAATACGACGCCGATATGGACAAGCACGATGACGCCTGGGCTGCCCGCCATGCTCCGATGTCTGCTGATAACTCTCAGCTCTTCCTCTTCAGCTCCCGCGACAAATGGGCACCAGGTGGGCCACCTCCGCAGCAGGAGTGAGCCATGGATCGTAGCGTGGTGCTTTGCCCGCTCCAGCAACTGCAAGAAGGCACCGCCCTGGGTTTCGATCCGTTCGAGTCTGGGCGCGCGACTGTGTTTGCACTGAAGCATCAGGGAGAGGTGCGCATCTATCGCAACAGCTGCCCTCACCTAGATGTGCCTTTGGAGTACCGAAAGGATCGGTTTCTTTCAGCCAACGGGGAGCGGGTCATCTGTTATGCGCACGGAGCGCAGTTCATGCCGGACACAGGGCTTTGCGTTTACGGCCCATGCCTGGGGAAGTTTTTAACAGCGCTTGAGTTCAAGTGTGAGGACGAGCTGATTCGCCTTTCGATCGACAGCCTTGGTCAGCCTATCGAAGTATCGCGCAGCGCGATAGGTCGCATCTGAGGACTCGATTAGTCAAATCGGTCGTCTCTGGGGAAACTCAGCCCAACCACGAAAAAGGCTGCCTGTGTAACGGGCGAGCCAAACAAGAACAACACGTGAGTACTTTCATGAATATCGAAAAAGTCCTGATCGTTGGTGGTGGTATCGGTGGCCTGTGCGCAGCTATTGCGCTGCGCCGCAAAGGGATCGCGGTCGACCTGGTCGAGATCAAAACCGAATGGACTGTCTACGGTGTCGGCATCATTCAGCAAAGCAACGTGGTACGCGAGATGGCCAAGCTTGGATTGCTTGATGCCTACCTTGACGCCGCGTATGCATTCGAAGATGTCGGAATCTACAACACCGACGGCGTGCCCCTGGTTCGCATTCCAGGTCAGCGCCTCGCCGGGCCTCAATACCCCGCCAACGTTGGAATCTCGCGTCGTGCGCTACACAAGGTGCTGAGCGAAACCGCCATCGAGCTTGGTACCCAAGTACGCCTGGGCCTGTCGATTGAAAGTTACGAACAGAACGCAAACAGCATCGACGTGGTCATGACCGACGGCACCAAGGGTAGCTACTCGGTGGTTGTGGGTGCTGATGGCCTCTACTCCAAAGTACGAACTCTGGTTTTCGGTGACAAATACCGTCCGAAGTTCACGGGCCAAGCTGTTTGGCGTTACAACTTCCCTCGGTCTCCAGAGATCGATCACCTGGCCAACTACCAGGGCTCCTTCGGCAACGCGGGTCTTGTCCCACTGGCAGATGACCTGATGTACCTGTTCACCACCTCCCATGAGCCAGGCAATCCTTGGATGGACGAGAACCATCTGGCGCAAGAGCTGCGTAAGCGCCTGGAAGGCTTTGGTGGGTTGATCGAACAACTGCGTGAACAGATCACCGACAACACCCAGGTCGTCTACAAGCCGCTCGAAGCCGTCTTCGTTGATGAGCAGTGGTTCACCGGCCGCGTCCTGCTGATTGGCGATGCTGCTCATGCCACCACGCCTCACCTTGGTCAGGGTGCCGGCATGGCCATCGAGGACGCCATCGTCCTCAGCGAGGAGCTGACCTCCGGCGGCACGCTGGCGGAACAGCTTGATCGGTTCATGGCCCGTCGTTTTGAGCGCTGCAAGTACATCAGCGAGCGATCGCTGTTTGCCGGCGAAAAAGAGATTCAAAAAGACCGCGACTTCGACCGCATTGCTTTGGTGAAGCAGATGCTTGAGGTCACAGCACAACCGGTATGAATCCTGGGGTGTATCAGGTCGCAACCTGATGCACCTGACTCGAAAGCCAACACTGACAAACAAGAACAATAATGAGGTGACTTAAATGCTGTCTTGCAAACGCTCGCCCCAGAAAAAATTACCGCCTCTCAAGCCGCTCGCACTAGCCACATCTTTCCTCGCAATTACGGCTGGTATTCCTGATGTACATGCGTTTGAAATTGAAACTGGCAACCCCGATCTTCGGGTGCGTTGGGACAATACCCTGAAATACAGTGCAGCCTGGCGTACCAAGAGCCAGAGCAACAAGCTGACTGAAGGTCAAACCGCGCTGAACCAGGATGACGGTGATCGCAACTTCAACAAAGGCCTGATTTCCAATCGTCTTGATCTGCTGTCTGAAATGGATATCACCTACCAAAATGTTGGTGCACGTGTGAGTGGCGCTGCTTGGTATGACGATGTCTATAACCAGGGCAATGACAATAACGATCCCACGCGCTCGAACAGCTATTCAGTAAGGTATGACGCTTTCACCGACGACACCCGTACTCTGCACGGGCGTAAAGGTGAGCTGCTCGACGCATTCATCTTCGGCAAAACTGAAATCGGCGACATGCCAGTAACTGGGCGTGTTGGTCAGTACGCCATGCAATGGGGCGAAAGTCTCTTCTACGGCATGAACGGCATCGCCGGCGGCATGGCGCCCATTGACGTTGTGAAGGGCCTGTCGGTACCGAACACTCAATTCAAAGAGCTGATCCGTCCTGTTCAGCAGATATCCGGACAGCTCCAGCTGACGCCAGATGTGTCCATTGGCGCTTACTACCAATTCGAGTGGGAAGCGAATCGCCTGCCTGGCGCAGGAAGCTATTTCTCCAGCTCCGATAACTTTGGCGACGGCAACGAGCGCATGTTCATTGGCGCACCCCTGTTCCCCGGCGCTCAGCCGCTGGCCTTCTACCATGGGAACGACAAGGAGGCTAAGGACTCCGGGCAAGGCGGTATTCAGCTTCGCTGGAGAACCGAGTCGGTGGACTGGGGCCTTTATGCCATCCGATTCCACGACAAGAGTCCGCAACTGAACGTTCGCCCAGACTTCGCCAACCTCAACCCGCAGTCAGGCAAAGCGGGTGAGTACTACTGGGTTTACCCAGAGGGTATTGAAGCCTTCGGTGCGAGCTTCTCCACGACCCTTGGCAACTACAATATTGCTGGTGAGCTTTCCACTCGCTGGAATCAGCCCTTGGCCTCCACCAGTCAGCGCACGCTGGCAGTTGGCGAAGCGATCGACAACGACTCCGACCCACTATATGCAACTGGGCGGACGTTGCACGCCAACATCTCGTGGCTGTCGAGCATGGAGCCTAACTTCATTTCTCAAGAAGCAACGTTCCTCGGTGAAATCGCCTGGAACAGGGTCATGAGCGTCACCAAAAACAAGGACGCGTTTGATCCGAATGCCGATCGCGATGCGACGAGCCTGCGCGTTGTGTACGAGCCCATGTATCGCCAATTCCTGTCAGGCCTGGATGTCTCGGTGCCTGTTGGCTTCAGCTACACCGATGGCGCCTCCGGGGCCTTGGGTACCGGCTTCGGCGCTGACCATGGTGGCGATATCAACATCGGCATCAAGGGCAACTACCTGAATACCTGGAGCCTGGGTTTGACGTACACCCATTACTACGGCCCAGAAAACACCTTCCTGGACGGCAACAACAATTACACCTTTGAACAGCCGCTAAAAGACCGCGATTTCATCGCCTTTACTGTCAGTCGCACCTTCTGACCGAGGATGTCTCGATGAACCACAATAAAAAGTTTCTTGCTGCTCTTACTGCCTTGAGTGCTGCGCTGCTCTTCTCCCATGCGTCGATGGCTGCGGTTTCGGCTGATCAAGCGGCCACACTGAAATCGACACTGACGCCCCTTGGGGGAGAACGTGCGGGCAATTCGGATGGCAGCATCCCTGCGTGGACTGGCGGTCTCACCAAAGTCGATGCTGCCTACAAGGACGGCGGTAAGCGAGGCGATCCGTATGCCGGCGATCAGCCTGTGTTGACCATTACTGCCCAGAATATGGCTCAGTACGCAGACAAGTTGACCCCAGGCATCCAGGCGATGCTGAAGAAGTACTCAGACTCCTACAAGGTTGTCGTCTACCCAACGCACCGCAGTGCTGCAGCACCGCAATCGGTCTACGACGCGACCTTCGCTAACGCGACTAGTGGCAAGCTGGTGGATGGTGCTTCCGGGCCAATGCCTCAGGGTGCGGCAGGCGGCATTCCATTCCCAATTCCTCAGAACGGTGCAGAGGCTATCTGGAACCATCTGCTGCGTTGGCGCGGAGCCTCCTGGCACTCCAGCTTCACGCAGTATCTGACCACTGCCGATGGGAAGCACGTGCTGACCAACGATTCGCGAGCTGATCTGCAGATGCCTTGGTACCTGCCAGGTTTCAGTCCGGAGAAAGGTGTTTTCTGGTCGATTCGCATGACCAACGATGGCCCTCCACTGCGCGCCGGTGAAGCCATCACTGGCCTTGAAAACCTGAATGCCGATAACTCCGCCGCCTGGAGTTACCTGCCTGGCCAACGACGCGTTCGCCGCCTGCCTAATGCCTGCTGCGACACCCCTACCCCAGCCACTGCTGGCGTCATGAGCTTTGACGAGGTGTACGTCTTCAACGGCCGAATTGACCGTTTCGACTGGAAGCTCGTCGGCAAGAAAGAGATGTACATCCCGTACAACTCGAACCGGGTGTTCACCGCATCGTCCCCAGAGGCCCTGCTCGATGCGCACCACATGAAAGCTGATGCCGTGCGTTGGGAGCTCCACCGCGTCTGGGTAGTTGAAGCAACCTTGAAAAGCGGCGCGCGCCACGTCATGCCGAAGAGCACCTACTACCTCGATGAAGACACCTGGACTGCTGTCCTGGGTGATCGATATGACGCTCGTGGTCAACTGGCAAAGGTGGTGTGGACTTCCCCGGTTGTCCTGCCTGACCTCCCAGGCGTCACCTCGTTGACCAACGGCTTCTACGACCTGCTCTCCGGATCCTGGTTCGTGGGCGACGTGTACGCAGGCAAGAACGAGCAGTACCGCATCGTGCCGCCGTACAAGGACTCGGTTTTCACCGCTGACGCAATGGCGGGCGAAGGAGTTCGTTGATGCTGGCGGGGCGCCTGCCCCGCCTGCTTCTTAGAAGAACAAGAAAGGTTTTACGAGATGAAAAAGATAGTCTCAGGAATGCTCTTGCTTGCAAGCTGCTCACTCACGATGGTCGCGCCAGCCGGGGCCAATGATGGACTCTCCCAAGCCTCAGTGCTTGGGCCTCAAGCATTGCATGCAGTGCTACTGGACATCGATCACGCCGGCGCTCGTTTGATTGCCGTGGGCGAGCGCGGCGTTGTACTGCTGTCTGATGATAACGGCCTGAGCTGGCGGCAAGCTCCAAGCCCAGTGAGCACCACGCTGACCAGCGTGCAGTTTGTGGACTCTTCCAATGGTTGGGCCGTCGGCCACTCAGGCGTTGTGCTGCATAGCGCGGACGCTGGGGTGAGCTGGCAAGTACAGCTGGACGGCACGCAGGCTGCAGCGATCGAGCTCCATGCCGCTGAGCATTCTGGAGATGCCAAGCGCCTTGCCTCCGCTCAGCGTTTGTCGGCGGATGGCGCTGACAAGCCCCTTCTGGCGATCAACTTCAGCGATGCCCACAACGGGATCGTTGTCGGCGCTTACGGGCTTGCGTTGCTTACCCGTGACGGAGGGAAAACCTGGCAGTCCAAGATGGGGGATCTCCCGAATCCTCGTGGATTGCATTACTACGCGATGGCTCGCCACCACGACAAGATTCTGATCGCAGGAGAACAGGGCCTTCTGCTTCGCTCTATGGATGGCGGCGCCAGCTTCAGTGCACTCCAAGGCTCCTACGATGGTAGCTACTTCGCAGCCGCGATTCTGCCCAGCGGACGACTTCTCGTCGGAGGCCTGCGAGGCAAGCTTTTCGCTTCTGACGATGACGGGGCCACTTTCAACGCGATCGATACCCCTGCTCCGGCATCGCTTAACGCCATTCGCGTTGAGGGTGAGCAACTGCTCCTGACCAACCAGGCCGGCATGGTTCTGAAAGGCGGCCTCAAGGATTTGAAGCTTGAACCCATCGCTGTATCTGAAGGACTTCCGCTCAGTGCTGTGACAGCCACGCCCGACGGCAACCTGGTTGCTGTGGGTGTAGCCGGAGCACAACGTGTTGCGCCTTCTTCCCTCTCCAAAATCGCGGATTAAGCCATGCATGTACCAACCTCCTCCGCTCCCCCTTCGGGCAATCTCGAAGACTTCAACAGTGCCTCAGGTTCCCTACTGGAGCGCGCGCTGTTCAACAATCGTGCTTTGGTACTGCTGCTCTGCATTGCCGCTACTCTGCTCCTGGGCTGGCAGGCCACACGCCTGACGCTGAACGCCAGCTTCGAGAAGATGATCCCGCGGGAGCATCCGTTCATCGTCAATTACCTGGAGCACCGCGACGAACTCAAGGGCCTGGGTAATGCCGTGCGCATCGCAGTTGCCAATCCCCAGGGCAGCATCTACGACAAGGCATACCTCAAAGTCCTTGAGCAGATCAGTGATGAGGTCTACCTGCTCCCGGGTGTCGACCGCGCTGCCATGAAGTCCTTGTGGACACCGTCTACGCGCTGGACGGGGGTAACAGAGGAAGGTCTCGAAGGTGGGCCAGTGATCCCTGATGGCTACGATGGCGAGCCCAAGAGTTTGGAGGCGCTGAAACGAAACGTTGAACGCTCGAACGAAATTGGCCAGTTGGTTGCCTTCGATCAGCGATCCAGCATTGTCTATGTTCCGCTGCTGGCGCAGACGCCGGATGGTCAGCCACTGGACTACACCAGCTTTGCTCATGAGCTTGAGCAACTGCGTGCCAAATACCAGTCTCAGGGTGTTGAGATTCACATCACGGGCTTTGCAAAGGTCGTGGGTGATTTGATCGATGGTTTGAAGCAGATCCTGGTGTTCTTCGGCGTGGCCATCCTGATCACCGCTGCAGTGCTCTATTGGTACACCCGCTGCGTGCGCAGCACCTTCCTGGTGGTCATGTGTTCGCTGGTTGCCGTGGTATGGCAGTTGGGTCTGCTTCCGATGCTGGGGTACGAACTCGACCCCTACTCGGTCTTGGTACCGTTTCTTGTATTCGCCATCGGTATGAGCCATGGCGCGCAGAAAATGAACGGCATCATGCAAGATATCGGGCGCGGGATGCACCGCCTGGTGGCTGCACGCTTCACGTTCCGTCGGCTGTTCTTGGCTGGCCTGACCGCCCTGCTGTGCGACGCCGTAGGTTTCGCGGTTCTGATGATCATCAAGATTCAAGTGATCCAAGACTTGGCGGTGATTGCGAGCCTTGGTGTCGCGGTACTCATCTTCACCAATCTGATCTTGTTGCCCATTGTTCTTTCTTACATCGGCGTAAGCCCTAAAGCTGCTCGACGTAGCTTGCGTGCAGAAGAGGCTGAGGCGTCTGGCGCGGACAAGCATGCGGTATGGCGCTTCCTTGATCTGTTCACCCGCAAACGTTGGGCAACAGCCTGCGTCATCGTTGCTGCTGCAATGGCCGTCGCAGGCTACGCGATCAGCCTGCAGTTGAAGGTCGGCGATCTTGATGCTGGGGCACCTGAGCTGCGACCTGACTCTCGATACAACCAGGACAACCTCTTCATCACCCAACACTACGGTGCGAGCAGTGACCTCTTTGCGGTCATGATCAAGACTCCACCGGGGCAATGTTCGGCATTCAGCACCCTCAAGAAAGTCGACGATCTGGATTGGCAATTGCGCGGGCTTGAAGGCGTAGATTCGACAAACTCATTGGCGCTGCTCAATCGGCGTGTGCTGGTTGGCCTCTCGGAAGGCAACCCGAAATGGTACGAGCTGGTGAACAACCAAGCGACCTTGAACATGGTCACTGCGGGCGCTCCTCGCGGCTTGTACAACGATGATTGCAGCCTCCTGACAGTCTTTGCCTATCTTAAAGACCACAAGGCCGACACCCTCACCGACGTGGTTTCGAATGTTGAGCGCTTCTCCCTGGCCAACTCCTCGGAGGGCGCGACATTCCTGATGGCTGCTGGGAGTGCAGGGATCGAAGCGGCGACCAACATCGTTGTGAAGAAGGCCAACCATGACATGCTCTGGTGGGTGTACGGCGCGGTCACTTTGCTCTGCCTGGTGACATTCCGCTCCTGGAGGGCCGTGGTTTGCGCAGTCCTTCCGCTTGTACTCACCTCCATTCTTTGTGAGGCCTTGATGGTGGCACTGGGGATCGGGGTCAAGGTCTCCACCCTCCCCGTCATCGCCCTGGGCGTCGGCATCGGTGTCGATTACGCACTGTATGTGATGAGCATCGTCCTGGCGCAACTGCGTCAAGACGCCAGCTTGTCCCGAGCCTACTACCAAGCACTGCTTTTCACAGGGAAGGTCGTGATGCTGACGGGGGTGACCCTGGCAATCGGTGTGGGTACCTGGATCTTCTCTCCGATCAAGTTCCAGGCCGACATGGGTGTGCTGCTTGCCTTCATGTTCATTTGGAACATGGTCGGCGCCCTCATCCTCCTCCCTGCCTTGGCCTATTTCCTACTGCCTCAGCGTGCGCCTGAAAAGTCAGCGGTTGCTGTTCCTGAGCAGAAGCACACTCAAACCCCACCTTGCAGTGAAGTGCACAAGGCAGTGCCGTGGGCGTAGCGACTTTGAAAGGCTCGGTGGGCTGTCGGTTGCAGGCGACGCTATGTGTGCGGCCTAGGACTGACGCCCATCGCTCAGATTATTCAGGCACAGGTGCTGTATGAACGAACTCTTTTCTCTTAGCGCCAGAACGGCGCTTATCACCGGTGCTACACGAGGAATAGGCCTTGCGATCGCCTATGCCCTTGGGCGAGCCGGCGCCAAGTTGATTGTGAGCAGTGAAAGTCATAGCGAAACCTCTAGCGTCGCCCAGACATTGAATGATGCGGGGATTGATGTCATTGGGATTGCTGCTGATTTGAGCAAGCAAGACGAGGTACATGCATTGGCTGCTCAGGCCATCAGGCATTTCGGGCGCATCGACGTCTTGGTGTGCAATGCCGGCGTAGCGCCGCACTTAGGGGCGATGAGCTCGGCGAGCGATGCAGACTGGGAATTGACCCTCAACGTGAACCTGCGAAGTGCTATCTGGCTCACCAATGGATTACTGCCCGCCATGGCTGAGCATGGCGGTGGCAGCGTCATTCTCATGTCGAGTATTGCTGGCGTGCGCGGCAACAAAGCGCTCGGTCTGTATGGGCTATCCAAAGCGGCCCTCTCGCAGCTCGCCCGCAACCTGGCGGTCGAATGGGGGCCACAAAACATTCGGGTGAATTCGATCAGCCCGGGTGTGATTCAAACCGAATTCGCTCGCCCCCTGACCGATAACGCCGAAGTTATGCAGCGCCGTCTCGCACTGACGCCGCTTCGCCGTGTTGGACGCCCGGAGGAAGTAGCTGCTGTTGCCTTGCTGCTGGCCTCGCCGGGCGGAGCATTCATCAGTGGTCAGAACATTATTGTCGATGGTGGCACAACCATCGGTGACGGAAACTAAAGGAGATCCTATGCAAACCCTTCCTACTTTCAAGCGCGTGGTAACCGGTCACAATGGTGAAGGCCTTGCGGTGGTCGCCAGCAGTGCGCCAACGCCGAACAACTTCCCGCTTAAAGCAGTGCCAGGCACTGTCTTCTACGAAGTCTGGAACAGTGCTACGGCCCCTGCGCCTCTGGACAACGCGGACGATCCGACCTCTCAGCTACTTCAACTGAGCCCTGGCCCTCTGGGCAGCGTTATCCGCGTCGTGGACATTCCGCCAGATAGCGTACAGAACCAGGTCAGTGCCGAAGATGCTGCCGCTGCATTTGCAGAAATTGGTGAGTCTCACGCCGGCACCGGGA
Organism: Pseudomonas sp. TJI-51; assembly: GCF_000190455.2. Classification (NCBI taxonomy): domain Bacteria; kingdom Pseudomonadati; phylum Pseudomonadota; class Gammaproteobacteria; order Pseudomonadales; family Pseudomonadaceae; genus Pseudomonas; species Pseudomonas sp. TJI-51. The sequence continues at coordinate 31,577 of NZ_AEWE02000006.1, read as the reverse complement.
AAGCGGACTCGAAGCACAAGCTGATGCACCGCACCGAGACGCTCGATTACGGCATCGTCACTGAGGGCGAGGTATGGCTGGTGCTGGATGAAGAGGAAGTGCATCTCAAACGAGGTGACATCGTTGTCCAGCGCGGCACCAATCACGCCTGGAGCAACCGTACTGAACAGATGTCGCGGATGGTCTTCATCCTGCTTGACGGACGTTACGCACCTGAACTGCAGGAGCTGCTGGGATGAAGCTCGCTACGCTCAACGACGATACCCGGGACGGGACGCTGATTGTAGTTTCCCGAGATCTGCACCATGCAGTTATCGCAGGGCACGCAGCGCCCACAATGCAGGCGGCACTGGAGAATTGGGCGAATGTTGAAGCGCACCTGGCGTCCCTGTACCACCAACTGAATCCTGGTGACGCTGCCGACGCGTTCGTGCTCACGTTTGATCAACTGATGGCTCCCCTGCCCAGGGCATGGCAGTGGTTAGATGGTTCGTGCTTCCTGACCCACGGCAAGTTGATGCAGAAAGCATTTAACCTGGAGCCGATCGAGAACGCCGACACCATTCCGTTGATCTACCAGGGTGCGGGTGACGACTTCCTGGGCCCGAATGAAGACGTTGCGCTTCCCTCTGAAGCGGACGGCATCGATTTCGAGGGTGAGTTTGCGGTGCTGCTGGACGATGTTCCCATGGGATGCCCTGCAGACGAGGCGTTGCGCCATGTCCGCTTAGTGCTTCAGTTGAACGACGTCAGCTTGCGTGCCCTCGGCCCACGCGAAATGAAAACAGGTTTTGGTTTTCTCCAGGCCAAACCCTCCAGCAGCTTCGCGCCTGTAGCCGTGACTCCAGACGAACTGGGTGATGCTTGGGGAGATGGTCGGGTGCATCTGCCTCTGAACGTGGAGTGGAATGGTGAATGGTTCGGACACCCGCACGGGGGTGAAATGCACTTCGGCTTCCACCAGCTGATTGCTCATGCTGCGCGCACCCGCCGACTGAGCGCTGGCACCCTTGTAGGGTCAGGTACTGTCTCCAACAACGACCGCTCCGTAGGGTCAGCGTGTATCGCTGAGCGCCGAGCGATTGAAACCATTGCTAACGGTGCACCTAGCACTCCGTTTATGCGCTTCGGAGATCGTGTCCGAATGGAGGCGAAGGGCGCTGACGGTAGCGCACTCTTCGGGCCGATCGACCAGCGAATTGTGCAAGGAGGTGCGCCATGCGTGTAATGATCAGCGGAGCTAATGGCTTCGTAGGTCGCCAGCTCGTCGAGCGCTTGCTGCAGCAAGGCCAACTGCGCGGACAAAAGATCGAAGCCATTCTTGCTGTAGACCAGACTACCGATGGCCTTCTTGACGATAGCCGTCTTCGCCGGCATGAAGGGAGCATCACCAATCCTGCGCTTCTGCGACGAGTACTGGCGGATGGCATCGATGTTGTTTTCCACCTGGTCAGCATTCCAGGCGGTGCAGCAGAGGCCAACTACGATCTCGGCTACCAGGTCAATCTGCAAGCCAGCCTGGAATTGCTCCAGCAACTCAGAAACCGCCAGCGCCCTCCTGTCCTGGTGTATGCGAGTAGCGTTGCGGTCTATGGAGGGGATTTACCGGCTCGTATGGATGAGTCTCAACCTGCGCATCCGCAACTGTCCTATGCGGCACACAAGCGGATGGTCGAAATCGGCATCGAAGACCTGGTGCGCCGGGGTGAATTGGACGGACGCGTTGTCCGCCTGCCTGGGATCGTGGCTCGCCCGAAGCAGCCGAACGGATTGAAGTCCGCCTTCATGAGCGACTTGCTGCATGCCTACGCGGCTGGCGAAGCCTATGAGTGCCCGGTTTCACCTCAAGCAACCTGCTGGTGGATGTCGGCAAGCTGCTGTGTGGACAATCTTATCCGTGCTGCAGAATTGAGCGAGTCTCAGGGGAATCGAGTCTGGCAATTGCCAGTTCTGCAGCTCTCTATAAGTGAAATCCTTGAGGCTCTTGCATCGCGATTCGGCGCTGAGAACAGCAAAAACATCCGGTTCAATCCAGACCCCCAGCTTGAGGCGCTGTTCGGGAGCCTGCCTCCTCTGCGCACCACACGCGCCCGCGAATTCGGCTTCCGGAATGATCGCTCGGCTTCCCAGCTGATTCGGAACGCACTCGGCAAGTACCCACCCTTCACACGCCCCAAGAGCACGGAAGTAGGGATTACTACTCATGAACTTGGCTAAATTTCGCATGCTCGACCTCTCGGTCAGCCTGGACAACAACCCGTATACAGATCCACCACCCCTACTGCCCAAGATTGACTACATGGATCATCAGCAGGGGTGGCCAGAGATGGCCGCGATGTTCCCAGGGCTTCGCAAGGAGGATTTACCTGGTAACGAGTCGTGGGCGGCAGAACGGCTAAGTATCACCACGCACAGCGGTACGCACATGGATGCGCCCTGGCACTATGCCTCGACAACGGATGGTGGAAAGCCCGCCTACGGGATCGATGAGCTGCCTCTGGAGTGGTGCTTGAAGCCAGGCGTCAAATTGGACTTTCGCCACTTGCCAGACGGGTATGTCGTGAGCATTGCCGATGTAGAGGCTGAATTGAGGCGCATCGGTCACGAGATTCAGCCACTGGAGATCGTAGTGATCAATACCCGCGCCGGAAGCCTTTTTGGGCAACCTGGCTATCTCGATGCGGGTGTTGGGATGGGGCGCGATGCCACCCTATACCTTCTTGAAAAAGGGGTTCGGGTCGTTGGTACGGACGCATGGAGTTGGGACGCGCCATTCAAGTTTACCCGCGAGCGCTTCGCACAGACTGGGGATGCATCAATCGTCTGGGAGGGCCACAAAGCCGGTCGTGACATAGGCTACGGTCAAATGGAAAAGCTGGCGAACCTGGATCAACTCCCTTCATCTGGGTTCTGGATTTCATGCTTCCCCTACAAAATCAGGCATGCATCCGCAGGCTTCGTCCGGGCTGTAGCGCTGCTGGATGACGATCGCTCCTGATGCCATTACCGGTGTGGCCTGATGCTTGTTTTTGCATCGGGCCACACATCTCGAAACGACGGCCGTTACCTCACGAATCTTGAGCTCTACGAGATCTACAGGAAGCAGCGGCTTGTGTATCTCGTTCGCGCATGCCCCACGTCATCTATCGCTTTAATGCTCAACCTCTCTGGGAGCATGTACCATATATGCCCAGATCGCCCTAAGTCACATGCGTTGCCATGCATGGCCGTCAGGCATCATTTTCAGGTGGTGATTGCTGCTCTACCCCGAGCGGGCCCTTCAACGCGCTGAGAATCTCTGGTTTGTATTCGTTTGCCAGCCGCGCGACGGCTTCATTAGGGAGATAGACAAGCGCTTTATTGTCGGCACTTAACGCTGCCTGATGCGCATCCCACTTAAGCTGAGCTGATTTCGTAAGCCCGTTTCCTCCCGCGAGGATATGTGTAGTGGTCAACTCATTCCGGACACAGTTTTGAGTTTTTCTTCAGCTTTCGCCGGAGCCAGCCCATCGTTGAATTGATGGGGGCGAATCCAGTTGTAGTGGCTCATCAGGTACTGGCTAATGTCTCGTTGGGCTTGCTGCCCGGTCAGGTAGCCCGTGGTCGGTATCCATTCTGACTTCAAGCTGCGAAAGACTCGCTCCATCGGCGCGTTATCCCAGCAGTTGCCTCGGCGGCTCATGCTCTGGCGCATCCGGTAGCGCCATAGTATCTGGCGGAACTGACGGCTGCCATATTGCGATCCCTGGTCGGAGTGGAACAGTAGTCCTTGAGGCTTTCCACGCTGTTCGTAAGCTACGTCCAGCGCTTTGACGACTAAGTCTGCATCCGGCTTCTCTGATAAGGCCCAGCCCACCACTCTGCGTGCGTAGAGATCCAGTACAACTGCGAGATAGTGCCATTTGCCCTGAGCCCAGACGTAAGTTATGTCTCCACACCAGACCTGATTTGGCGCTTCGACATCAAACGCTCGGTTCAAGGTATTCGGAATATCTGGCCGCTCCACTGTGGCCTTTTTGTACGCATGTGATCCTGGCTGCTTGCTGATCAACGCCAGCTCACGCATCAGGCTGCGTACCTTGAACCGCCCGATTTGCTCACCTTCTTCTTGCATCATTGCCATGATGGTACGGCTGCCGGGCGCACCTCGACCTCGCGTGAACAACTCATTCACTCGACTGCGCAACCGCAGTCGTTCAACGTCCGGAGTTCGCCTTCTGTGACGATGTGCGTAGTAACTTGAGCGAGTGACTTCAAACACTTCGCACAAACAATCAACGGGCTCATGATCGCTGAGCTGGCGGATCAGCGCGTACGCTCGAGATCTTCCGACATCAAGAGCGCGGTAGCCTTTTTTAGTATCGATTTCTCGCGTTCAAGGCGCGTGATCCGGGCTTCCAACTCTTGGATTTTTTGCTGCTCTGGCGTCAACGCTTTGCTGGCCGGCGTAACGCCGCCGCGCTCCTGCTGAAGCTGATTAACCCATCGGCGCAGTGCCGACTCGACCAAGCCGAGCGAACGGGCCGCTTCGGCATGGCTGTAGCCTTGATCGAGCAACAGGCAGGCAGCTTCGCGTTTGAACTCAGGGGTAAAGGTACGGCGTTGCTTGGTCATCGGACACCTCTCTGTGGCGAGCATTTTGGCCTAAATGGGTGTCCGGGGTTAGTAGACCACTACAGGGGGGTTAGTGAAGTAGGTCAGACGCCGACCATCCAGCCAGTCAGCCCGAGGCCTGAAGTGCTCCTTGCATGGGGTGCATGGAGGCGACCCTAAGTTCCACTAAGCGGAGCCAGGTCGAAGTGGTTAAGGTTTTCAAAGGCAAGCGGAGCGCGCAGGCTGCCGGCCGGAGGCGTGCAGGATGGAAGCCCGCAGGGCCGAAACACCACAGGTGGTTCGGTTCACGACAGCCATCCGCGACGCGGCACGCCCATTTCTCCGCGCACAAAGCGCTTCACGCCACAGCCATCTGCTGGAAATCCCGCAGAGAATTACGACCGCCCTCTCGCCGAAACGTAGCCATCACATAGCGGCTGCCCTCCACCCTCGTCAGCACCGAAAACCGCCCCTCCTCCTCCACTCTCGACCTGGGAAGCTGCGATGTCGGCCTCGCACTGGAAGCTCGATAATCTGATCACGATCATCGACGTCAATAACCAGCAGGCCGATGGGCATTTCACGCCCGCGAAGGGGCGCAAAGCGGCCCCAAATTATTTGACTGACTGGCGTTAGCCCACGGGCCCCGCTTTTGATGTTGTTTATGCGGGAAAGCGGAAGGAGGATCCGTAGGCCGACGCTGGCAGGCAGTCAGATCTGTCAGCCCTCAATCTGGCACGCAAGCTTCCGCTCTGAGCACCGGTTCGGTAAAAACCTCTCTTTTGCAGCGCCGGCACCACCAGCTCCACGAAATCTTCTAATGTGCCAGGGCTCGTCAACGGGTTGAGCATGTAGCCACTCGTACCCGATATCCGGGCATGCGCGTCGATTCTGCCTGCCACCTGCTCCGCAGTACCTACCAGGATCAGATAGGTGCCCCGTGTAACATTTGCAAAGCGCTTTCTGACATCTCCGGCGGTTAAAGGGATGCGCAGCACTGTCAGCGACTTTACATCATCGCGAGCATGGCCACGTGCCTCAGCTATCGTCCAAATCTCTTCCAGTCCTTGACGGATTTCGTGCGGGTTCGACTTGGCTATGAAGATCAGTTCAGCATGCTTGGCCGCAAACTTCCGCCCTCTCCCAGACCAACCCGCCTGAACCAGCAGTGGCGCTCGCTGTTTCGAAGGTGTTGGCGGCCAAGCGTTCATCTGCCGGGTGCGTCCACAAGCTCGGCGCTCCACCGCAAGACGCTCACACGATGTCCTCAATGCGCCGCTTCCAACACCATTTTCTAACCAGCCCGGCACACTGCGCGACGATGAAGTGCCGGATGCGCCGCTCGACCTCGTCCAGCAGTGAATAGCCGGCATGCTTGGCCGCATTTCACGGTAGCACTCAACAGTAGCGGTACTAACGCTGCCAGCGCCCTTACGAGAAAGCGGACATTTCCCGGCGAGGCCATGCTGGGGTATCTGCACTGGAAGTGCGGTCTGATCGCTCAACTAGAACGCGAAGGCACCTATGGTTTCAAGGTGCTCTGAACGGCTCGAATCGCCCCTAGTGCCACTACGAAATCTTCCGACTTCACGCGTTCGACAGTACAAGCATCCCAGAGGGGTGCAATGGCATGGGCTTCGGCTGCCTGCAATGCACCCTCCCAGTACCCTTCGAGTTTCAAGGTTCCACCACCCACTGCCAGACGCGAGGGGTTGAGCAAGTTGATGATAGTGGCAATGCCAAGACCCAGGGCCTGGCCGCCGGCCCTGACTGTATCCATGGCGCCAGGGTCTGCAGCCTCTACCAAACGTGCGAGCTTATCGCCACTGATGCCAAGCCGGTTGGCCATAGCGCCACCGCCGGCTACCTCATCCAGCCGCCTGACTGAACCACCAACACGCAGCGGCAGGTAACCAAGCTCGCCAGCCCAGCCATTGGCACCCCGCAACGCCCGTCCGTGCGTCATGAAGGCAGCACCAATGGCCGTGCCAGCCATGATGACGCCGCCCGTGAACTCAGCGCTGGCATCCTGCATTTCTTCCAGCAGGGCGGCCTCTACATCATTGATGACAGCTATCCGGCACCCAAGTGCTTCGAGTGCAAGCGCCGGACGCCAGCCGGTCAGGCCAGGCAGCACGTCGCAACTAACGACTATGCCATCGCAACCGACCAGCCCCGGTACCGCAATCCCGATAAGAGCCGGGCGTAGCCCCAAATCTTCGATGAAGGCGCGGAGCTGGGCGGCAAAATCGTCAGGCGTATACCCGGGCCCGGTTTCACAACGTCGTGAATGGGCTCCGCATACCAGCAGGAGCTTGGTTCCCCCCAGGTCGGCGCCAATGATGATCTCATTTCCTTCGGGGGCACTGTGCATTGGTATACCTTGGCTATGAATGAAACGGAATGCGAATTCTTCAGGGCCCGAGTCTGGGTGGTTCATGCATGCCACGCAATTAGTCGTTTGCGACCCGAATCACGCCTTTGCCGCTGAACGTGCGTTGTTGCAGCCCGGTGAGGTGATCTGGAAGACGCTCGAACGAGGCTACGCTGTAACTTTCAGGCGTCCACTGCGCCCGCCCCATTGAGGTAAGCATGCCCTCGCCCGCGTCCACTAGCGCTTGCCAGGCACGATCATCACCAAACGTATGCAATGCCGCGAGAGCGACCTCGTGCAGCGAAATGGTCCGGGTGAACGGTGGTATGGGCGAGGCGTGGAGCCGGTCTTGAACACATACCAGATGGCCGTTGGCTCTGAGCGCGGGTTCGAGTCGCGCAGCATGTTCAGCGTTCACGGTGTCTATAACAGCATCGAACACCATGGGGCCGCTCCAGGCCTGATCCAGTGGACCCTCCATGCACTCTGCCACCCCTAGATCCGCCAGGCGTTGAGCATGTCGTCGGTGGCTCAGTGAAGTGACCTTCAACCCGCGCCGCACCGCTATCTGAATCAGGTGGTTGGCAACGGAGCCGCCCGCCCCGCTCACCAGCAAAGTCCGACATGATTGCGGCAGCTTTTCCAGCGCCAGCCAAGCGGTCAAGCCTGGGCAAGGGAGACTGGCTGCATGCTCCCAGCTAACCATGGCTGGTACACGAAGCACTGCGCTGGCTCTCACCGGGGTATATTCTGCAAAACTGCCGTGCCGACCAAGGCTTTGATGGTAAGCGATGCGCTGGCCGACCCAGGAAGTGCAGACGTTGTCGCCTACAGCAACCACGACCCCCGCACCATCGACCCCGGGTACGTGCCCGGGCTGCCAGTTGACCAGTTGCCCACCCAAGACTTTCCAGTCCACAGGATTGAGGCCGATCACGACGTTGCGGATAAGAACATCGTCCGCTTCCGGTTTGGGAATCTGAGTTTCAGTGAGCAACAGATCAGCCGGGTCAGCACTGCCCTGCCAGGTAAACGCGCGGTGAGTTGTTGGCAAAATCATGATTGGTATGCGCCTGCAGAATAGGTGAGCTCATAGCTGTGGCTGTAGATCTCCAGGATATTGCCGAAGGGATCCTCCATGTAAACCATGCGCAATGGCTTCTCACCTGGAAAATACTCACGTACCGGCATTCGCTGCTTGCCACCTGCAGCCACGATCCTGGCGGCCAAGCCCTCGACATCCGGGTCTTGCACGCAAAAATGAAAGACACCGGTTTTCCAGTATTCAAAGTTGTCGTTAGGGCGCTGGGCGTTGCGGAATTCAAATATCTCGACGCCGATACGATCGCCCGTAGACAGATGGGCGATGCGGAACGATCCCCATCCGGCACCAAAGACGTCCGTACACATCATGCCAATCGCGCTGTCATCTTCAGCGATGGTGGTCGGCGGCATGATCAGGTACCACCCAAGCACCTCTGTGTAAAATTTGACAGCGCCATCCAGGTCGGTGACCGAGAGGCCTATATGGGAGAAATTACGGGGGTAAACGGACATGACGGACAGTCTCCAGAAAGGTTGGTCCCTACCCTACGCCCGGTCATATATAATGAAAACCGTGCCCACATTATGGTTACGATAAGACTTCATGATGGTTAATCCGCAGTGGCTCCGATCCTTTGCAGTGCTGGCCGAACTTGGGAATTTCACTCGCACTGCAGAACATCTGAATTTGACCCAGGCCGCAGTGAGCCAGCACATCCAGAGCCTGGAAAAGCACTACGGCAGCCTCTTCATTCGCCACCACCGGCATGTTGAGCTGACCCCTGCCGGGAGTGCCGTGTTGGACTACTTCAGAGAAATGGAACGAGCTGGCCGTGCACTCGATGCCCGCCTTAGTTCAGAAGACCAAGACGTAGGCGATATCAGCCTGGTGTCCCCCGGCAGTATAGGGCTGGCCTTGTATCCGCTCCTGCTGGATTATCAAGAAAACCATCCTGGCCTCATTATCCGCCACAGGTTCGCCCCCGACGCGGAGGTGCTCGATGCAGTACTGACCAATCGCTTTGAAATGGGAATCGTGACTCACAAGCCAGACAACATGAGGATCACAGCGCAGCGGTTTGGCGAGGAACCCCTGGAGTTGATATTGCCCACCACTACACCTTATGTTGGCTTCGAAACGCTTTCAGAACTCGGCTTCATCGACCACCCCGATGGGGTCGGAATGGCAACACGCCTGCTTAGCCGGAGATATCCAGACGCCGCCGGCATCCAAGCAATCAAGAAACGCGGCTTCAGTAATCAGGTGAGCCTCATTCTGGAGCCGGTTTCACGAGGTTTGGGCTTTACTGTGCTGCCAAGGTTCGCCAGGCGCGCCTTCCATGCACAGAATGCTTTGCAGGTGGTGGAGTGTGGGAACGCAGTTGTGGACACGCTCTGGCTCATTTACCGATCAGAGTGGCCGCTTTCGTCGAGAGCCAGGCGTGTCATTGATCAGATGCAGCAAAACCTGTATCTAGCCGTTGACCGCACGTGACCTTCACCATGGGATTGGCGTGCTGGGCGATGTTACCTCGACCAGCCCACCCCACCCGCGCTGTTGAGCGCCATGCAAGCCTTCAAACCTTGACCGGCGCTCTGGTTTTCCAGAGTGACAGCAGCACGCCGCCAATCAGCAGGCCAATTGTAACGCTTAAAGAAATTTCAGCAGGCACCTTGCCAACGATATCGTGCAGGAATATTTTCGCGCCTATGAAAACCAGTACCAGGGCCAAGGCGTATTTGAGATAGGCGAAGCGGCTTATCATCGCAGCCAATGCAAAATACAGTGCGCGCAAACCGAGTATCGCGAAAATGTTCGACGTATAGACAATGAAGGGGTCCTGCGTGATGGCAAAGATCGCTGGCACACTGTCAACCGCGAACACCAAGTCGGCGCACTCAATCAGAATCAACGCGAGAAACAGCGGCGTCACCCATATTACCCGCCTGCCGGAGCCATCAGGTATACGGACCAGGAAATGCTGACCGTGCAACTCGTCAGTCACGCGTAGATGACTGCGCAGATACTTGACGAAGCGATTGTTTTCCAAGTCGGGCTCATGGTCCAGTCGAGCGAACAGCATTTTCACACCCGTGAATACCAGGAAGGCGCCGAAGCAGTAAAGAATCCAACTGAACTGTGTAACCAGCGCCGCGCCCAGGCCTATCATGATGGCCCTCAATACAATGACACCCATGATCCCCCAGAACAGCACTCGGTGCTGAAATTCTCTGGGAATGGCAAGAAAACTGAAAATGAGGGCAATAACGAACACGTTGTCCATGGACAACGACTTCTCGATCAGAAAGCCAGTCACATAGTCCATGCTTGCGTCGCTGCCTTTCTGGAAATAGACCCAGACTGCAAATAGCAGGCCCATGCTGATGTAGCCAGCTGACAGGAGCAGGCTTTCCTTGACACCGATTTCTCGATTCCCACGATGGAGAACCCCTAGGTCAAGCGCCAGCAGCGTCAACACGACAGCGAAGAATGAAAGCCACAGCCAGAGATCAGTGCCAAGCACGTCTTGGGAGAGATACGTATTAAGGGCAGACATGAGCCCCTCCTATATAGTCGTAGTTTAACAACTATGACTCCGACATGGCGGCTACTTACCGTCAGAGGGGCCCGGCGTCACACCATCAGATTTTATCCAGCGCAAAAATGTTGCAAGGGGGAAAATTTTGCTATTTGTTTCTTCTGTGACTTCAGTTTCCGAACGCCATGACAATGGCACTCAATACCAGACACAAGCTCGCCACGACCGTCAAACGTACCCGCATAGGCATATACCAGCCGGGCATGAAGTTGGCCAGTTTACGGTCTTGCCAAAAGTGCACGGTAAATCCTGAAGCCAGTACCCAACAGCCCCATGACACCGGTAACAACATGGCAACCCAGCCGATAAGGGCTGGCATGACACTCCACACAAGCCGCTGTTGTCGCTCAGTAGCAGGCAAGGCTGGCAACGTCATCGCGAAACCCCAATGCAGGGCCCCGACAAAACTCAGTATCACGGCCCCATAGCCAACCAACGCTTCAGCCAGGTTATCTCGATACTCACCGCCAAAACAAACCAGCAGTGCCAGACCCAGAAATGGAAGCAAGCCACCGTAGCCCAGGATCGTAAAGCGGCTCGGAGATAACGTATCGAACACTGAACCCATGGGTGCGCCCTCCTCCACGACTCAAAACCAAACTTCAGGTGTGTCGGCCAATCAGCGTGAGGAATTCATGCCGCGTCGTTGGCGAGTCTCTGAATTCGCCTAGCATGACCGAGGAAATCATCACCGAGTTCTGCTTTTCCACACCACGCATCATCATGCACATGTGCTTGGCTTCGATGACCACCCCAACCCCTGCCGCATCGGTCACTTCCTGCATGGCACAGGCAATCTGCCTAGTCAGGTTTTCCTGGATCTGCAAACGGCGGGCAAACATGTCCACCAAGCGCGCTACTTTGGAAAGCCCTAGTACTCGCCCTGTTGGCAGGTACGCGACATGTGCCTTCCCAATAAACGGCAACATGTGGTGCTCGCATAACGAGTACAGTTCAATGTCGCGAACGACAACCATCTCGTCATTCTGGCTTTCGAACAGCGCCCCGTTGACGATCTCACCCAAGCTCTGGGTATAGCCATTGCATAGGTATTGCATCGCTTTGGCAGCACGCTGAGGCGTATCCAGGAGCCCTTCGCGCTGCGGGTTTTCACCCACGCCAACAAGGATTTCACGATAGTGTTCGGCTAGCGAATGTGACATTTGGAGGCCTCACCTTTGCAACGTTGCCCGCCATCGGGATGGGGTAACCAGGCCAGACTTGGCCTCAAGCGACAGAACAATTTGTAAAGAACCGAAAGCACTGGACGCAACGGGCGCCACGCCAAGGGTGCTGCCCAAAAACCCAAACCGGCAGCACGCCAGGCCCACAGGGTCGCGTCCAAGCCGGTGACCCACTGCCCGTTCGCGAACCTTGCGTGCAAACAGGACCGTAGTTCCTCAATCGTCAGGCCCAGCGGTGTGGGATCGAACTCATCGCTGTCGATATCAACCAGGATGAGCTTTGCTGCCGTGCAACGCCTGCGCAGAAATGCGACCTCCCTGGCACACAATGGGCAGGCCCCGTCAAAGTAAAGCGTCAGAGGCCACTCGCAATACATGTACAAAACCTCATTCATGTACAGTTTTTTGTACAAGTTAGCTGAAGCAATAAAATACGCAATAGGCAAGGTGGTTGCGACGGCCGCAGAATGCCCTAACTCAGACACCCTTCGAGCGCCAGCGCATTTCCAAGCGCAGCACCCGAAGCCGTGTTGTCGAAGACGCACCATGTAGCCGCACCGGCAGCGTGGCTGCGCCGCAGCCGTGCAGCCAGCTGTTGCAGGTATTGTTGGGAATACTCGCTGCGGTAGATGCGCGGTTCGCCGTGCAGGCGCCAGTAGACCAAGCCTGGCCAGCCCGCGGGTTGTGCGTCGGCGCCAAAACGCGAAGGGCTCGCCGCCACTTGAGCGATATGCAAGTCGACCAGCATCGACTGCGCCGCTTGCCAACTGGCGTGCCTGGGTTCGACCGCCACCGGCCCGGCATGGCGCTGGCGCAGGCGTTCAAAGAAACGCCGGTCCCGGCCATCATCATGGGCCAGCGATGGCGGTAATTGTACGAGCAGGCAGCCAAGGCGGTCACCCAGGTGTTGGCATTGCCCAAGAAACGTATCAAGCGCTGCCTCAAAGCGTTCCAGTTGCAACTCGTGGGTGATGTGCTTGGGTAGCTTCACCGCAAAGCGGAAATCCGCTGGTACAGCGCAAGCCCAACGGGCATAGGTCGCCGGCAGGTGCGGCCGGTAGAACGAGCTGTTGATCTCGACGGCACCCAACCGCGCGGCGTAGCGCTGCAGGTGGCTGCCCTGCTGCGGGAACGCCTCGGCCTACTGGCGCGGCAAGCTCCAGCCCGCGCATCCCACGTGGATCATCATGGCACTCCATGGATCGCCGTTGCTGTAATGGAGTCGCCAGGTGCACTTGTCGTTCCATGGACACTACCCCCGGCGCGCTGGCTCACCTAGCGATGACTCAGCATGCCGCCGTGCGGTTTTTGAAATCCGATCGACCTATGGCGCCGTCAGGGCATCCCATGAAAAGACCGTCATATCAATCCAGTCACCCAGGAGACCCACTGCTCATGAATGACCGCCTGATAGCCCTGTTCACCGAGACTAACTTGTTCGGCATCTCCATACTCAATTGGCTGCTGGCCATGGTGGTGGCCATCGCGACTTTCCTGGTCGCCCGCGCCGCCATCAGCTTCCTGCTGCACCGCATCCGGCGCTGGGCCGAACACGACGGCGTGCTCAGCCATGTGCTGGCCAAGGTGCTGGCCGGCACCAGCAATTCCCTGCTACTGCTCGCGTCCTTGCTGGTAGGCCTGAGCATGCTCGACCTGCCCGAGCGCTGGCTGACACGGGTCAGCAGCCTGTGGTTCGTGGTCGCCGCCCTCCAAATCGGGCTGTGGGCCAACCGCGCCATCGGCCTGGGGCTGGATCGCTACTTCGCGGGTCAACGCACCGATGGTCTTACCCAGGCCAGCGCACTGGCCACCCTGTCGGCGTGGGGGGCGCGGGTGCTGCTGTGGTCGGTGGTGGTACTGGCGATGCTGTCCAACCTGGGCGTCAACATCACTGCGTTTGTCGCCAGCCTCGGCGTCGGCGGTATCGCCGTGGCGCTGGCCGTGCAGAACATACTCGGCGACCTGTTCGCCTCCCTGTCAATCGCCGTGGACAAACCCTTCGAGGTCGGCGACTTCATCGTCATTGGCCCGTTGGCCGGCACCGTTGAACATGTGGGCTTGAAAACCACACGCATCCGCAGCCTGGGTGGCGAGCAGATCGTCATGGCCAACGCCAGCATGATCAGCAGCACGATCCAGAACTACAAACGCCTGCAGGAACGCCGCATTGTGTTTGAGTTTGGCCTGTCCTACGACTCGCCCACCGAGGCAGTGAAAAAAGCCCCTGGCATCGTTGAGGAGGCTATCAAGGCGCAATCGCAGGTGCGCTTCGACCGTGCTCATTTGCGTGGTTTTGGCAAGGAAGCGTTGGAGTTCGAGTGCGTATACATCGTCCAGGACCCAGGCTACAACCTGTACATGGACATCCAGCAGGCGATCAACTTCCACCTGCTCGACCGCTTCTCCAAAGTGGGCGCCAAGTTCGCGGTACCGGTGCGGGCGATCAAGGTCACCGCATTGCCGCAAGAAGCCAACTTGTCGGTGCCAGCGCGCGAGGGCCTGGGCATCAGGGGCGCGTGAGCGCCCACCCCATTCGCCCCCCGTTGCGTGCGCGGGGTCCCAGCCGCCCCTTGAATCGCTTCGAACTTAGAGGCTCCCCAGTACTCGTAGCGTTTAGACACACTAAATGGCAAGGCGAGGTCGACATGAAGATGATCCATGGCACATCACATTTTCGGCCCTATACCTCTGCAGCGGGCGGCTGGGGGTCGGCCCACTCCGTGCTGAATATCCTTTGGCGCGAGCAGGCACTGATCAAAGGCACAACCGCCCTGCTCAAGCTGAACAAGCCCAAGGGTTTCGCCTGCGTGAGCTGTGCCTGGGCCAAGCCAGGCGATCCTCATGCCCTGGAATTTTGCGAGAATGGTGCCAAGGCCACGGCATGGGAATTGACGTCACGACGCACCTCGCCCGATTTCTTCAGGGCCCACTCCTTGACCGAGTTGCGCGGCTGGTCGGACTTCGAGCTGGAGCAGCATGGCCGGTTAACCCACCCAATGCGTTACGACAAGCACACTGATCGCTACCAGGTCGTGACCTGGGAGCAAGCCTATGAAGCCATCGGCGCGCAGTTGCGCGCGCTTAGCCCCGACGACGTCGTTTTTTATGCATCAGGGCGCGCATCACTGGAAACATCGTTCATCTACCAGTTGTTCGCCCGTGCTTATGGCACGAACAATCTTCCCGACAGTTCCAACATGTGCCACGAAAGCACCTCGGTTGGCCTGCAGGAAAGCATCGGGGTCCCGGTTGGCACGGTCTCACTGGCCGATTTCGAGCATACCGACTGCATTCTGTTCTTCGGGCAGAACGTAGGCAGCAACAGCCCGCGCATGCTTCACCCGCTTCAGGAGGTGCGCAAGCGCAATGTCCCGATCATCACCTTCAACCCGATCCGGGAACGTGGTCTGGAGCGTTTTGTAAACCCCCAGTCCCCCACTGAAATGCTCGGTCCGCAATCCACAGTCATCAGCACTCAATACCACCAAGTGGCCATCGGCGGTGACACCGCTGCCGTCATGGGGGTGGCCAAGGCGCTTCTGGAAATGGAGGAAAGGGCCAAAAGCAACGGCGAGCCGCCGGTGCTCGATCACGATTTTCTCGCACAACATACGGACGGCCTGGCCCAGTTCATGGAGCGTGTGCAGCAATACACATGGGCTGAACTGGAGCGACGGTCCGGCCTGAGCCGAAGCGCGATGGAGGCCACGGCCACCGTTTATGCGCGCAGCGAGAAAGTGATAATAGTCTATGGCATGGGCATGACCCAGCACCGGCACGGGGTGGCCAACGTGCAGATGCTGGTGAATCTGCTATTGCTGCGCGGGAATATCGGTAAACCAGGGGCTGGTATCTGCCCGGTCAGAGGGCACTCGAACGTACAGGGCCAACGCACGGTAGGCATTACCGAGGACCCTGCGAAAGTACCAGGGGAGAAGATCGAGTCGCTGTTCGGCTTCAAGATTCCGGAGCACAAGGGTCTGGCGACGGTCGACACCTGCGAGGGCGTTCTCAATGGCAGTGTGAAGGGGTTCATCGGGCTTGGCGGTAACTTTCTGCGTGCCGTGCCCGATACCAGCCGGGTGGAACCCGCCTGGGCCCACCTCAGCCTCAGTGTACAGATCGCGACCAAGCTCAATCGCACCCACCTGGTCCCTTGTGAAAGCACCTGGCTGCTGCCCTGCCTGGGCAGGATCGAGATCGACCGGCAGCTTGGCGTCGAACAAACCTACACCACTGAAGACAGCACCGGCTGCATCCGCGCCTGGCGCGGCCACGCCGAACCCGCAGGAGAGCAGCTGCGCTCGGAGTTGGCGATCATCGCAGAGTTGGCCCTGGCGACGCTGGGCGACACGGTCGCCATTCCCTGGGCACACTGGAAGCACGACTATGCCCTGGTTCGTGAAGCCATCAGCAAGGTTTATCCAAGTATTTTCCATGACTTCGAGACGCGGATGTGGGAGCCCGGCGGGTTCCATCGCCCGCTGGGCGTGGCACAGCGGCAATGGGCTACGCCTTCAGGGAAGGCGCAGTTCATTACCCCAGGCACGCTGGATGAAGACGACGACGTGCTGACGGGCGAAGCCGGCCGTGATGTCCTGCAACTGATGACGTTGCGCAGCAATGACCAGTTCAACACCACCGTGTACGGTTACGACGATCGCTTCAGGGGCGTAAAGGGCACGCGCAAAGTGGTGTTCCTCAACCGCAACGATATCGTCCGCCTGGGCTTCGTGCCGGGGGGCTGGGTTCGCTTGCGTACAGCTGTGGAACCGACAGTTCGCCGCGAGGCAGGCCCTTTTCAGATTATCGCCTATGACATACCGGTGGGCTGCGCCGCCGCTTACTACCCCGAGGCCAATGCGCTCGTGCCCTTGTGGCACTATGCCAAGCGAAGCAAAGTGCCCGCCGCGAAATCGGTGCCTGTCGTGCTCTTGCATGCTCGGCCCGATGCTGAAGATCTGGCACACGCCGTACCCGCAACAGATCAGGTCGTGTAGCACGCTTGAAACCGGCCCCCAGTAGCCAGGGGGCGGGCTGAAACGATGGTCATCCGTGACCCGCTGCTGCTCACAGCGCTTGGCCATCGTCCTCGATGTCTTCTTCAGCCTCAGCGGCATCCGTGGCATCAGCGTCATTCAAAGGCGGTGAACTCGGCTTTTCCGGATCGTTGATGAACGGCACGCCACTCGGTCCGTGCTCTTCATGACCTTTGGTTTCGGGTTGCATGGCAAAGCCTCCAGGCAATTGGGGTTAGCTGTAGGTGGCATGCCACTTACAGCGCTCTGTTACTCATGCGTGTGAGGGGGGAAATGCGGGGAAAATTCAACTGAGAAGCCCGCCGGCCGAATACCACGCCCAGAAACGAGCTTGACCATGCCTCAACCAGCAAGCTGACTGCCACGACCGTTATCAAAGGACAATGTACTGGTTCCGGCTGCGTACCCCGGCATGCGGCCCCTCCACAAGGTGCACGAAACGCCCGCCCACCTGGTCGATGGGCAGGCAGTCATCGACATCCAGCACTGCATCGTTGTGTGCTTGCGACCAGTGCGCCATGGCCTGTTTCTTGCCTTTAGCCATGGCCTCCCGTTTGTCCCTGGCGACCACCAGCAGATAGTCGTGCGCCTCGCCAAAGGCCTGGGCGTCGTACCCGCCCAGGTTGATGAAGTAGAGCCGAAGGGATTCAGGCGACGGCGCCAGCGAGCTGAGCTCGACGCGCCAGTTGTCAACCCCATCGACGGCCATCCAGGCATCGACGTGCACGCCTTTGGGGCTGCCAAACCAACCGTCCCGTAGTTGCGGGTATGCCTGCTCCAGCGTATCCGCGGCCGCAAACACAATGTCGTGAACCTCAATCTTTGCCTGGGGGTGTTTGCCCCCAAGCAGCACCACGAAAAGCATCTAGTCGTCCACCTTGGTAAAAGTTCACCGAGCGCCGGCAGGTGCCAGGCTCCGTATCAGATCGGTTCGGCGCTGAACGCTGGCAAGGTTCGCGGCCCTGGCGGCGCGGTGAAAGGCCTTCACGGCTGCGCCCCCAGCCGGTCGTACCAGGCAGCATAAGGGGTGTTGGTAGCCTTGTAGCGGTTGTAATCAGGGCTACCGTCATCCCACCACACCGGCCCACGCTCGCCTAATGCAACCTTGGCATCATTGACCGCTGCCCTGGCCCGCTTCAAAGCGGCTGCATCGTCGCAGGCTTTTGCCTGCTTCACGGCCCGCCGCGCCTCCATCAACGCGCCCACCAGGTGCTGGCGCGCTTCGTCTGCAAGCGCAGGGTTGCTGCAGCGCCAGAGCTGGCCGTTGACGACGAAATAGCGCCCGTCCGGCGTGCGTGGGTATTTGGCGCCGGTCTGCGACCGGCTCATTTACCCGCCCGCAAAAAATCAGCCCACTTGCGCACCAGGTAATTATGCTCATCCATCACCGAGTTCCAGACCCTGATACGGCCCACACGCTCGGCGTAGGCGCCCCCTTCGCGTAGCTGCCCAGGCTCGATCAGCGGTTCGCCATCACTGCCCAGCAACTGCTCGCGGGCTGGCTTGCCCTCGTACCAGTAATCCCACTCTGCAGCCGACAGGTGATCGCGCGCGCGCAGTGGATTGGAAATGTAGAACCCTTGCCGGGCCATCATCGCGCCTGGCCAACCAGCCAACCACCAGTTCAGGTAGGCATAGGCCGCATCTTTCACCCCACCCTCAACGGCACGGGACAACGACAGGCCACCAAACCAGCCACGGTAACCCTCCCTGGGCACGGCCTGGCGGTACTGAATGCCTTCGCGGTGCAGCTGCATCAAGGCAGGCGACCAGACACTCTCGATGTGCACCTTGGGGCCCAGCATCAGCTTGCCTGCGTCGCGGTCATCAGACCAGAACGCGGCGAAATGGCCTTGGCGCTGAAGCTTGATGAGCACTGCCGCAAGCTGGTCGATCTCGTCCAGGCGCAGGTTCGCGATCACATCGAACGTGGCCAACCCCTTGGCCTGCACCGCCAGTGCCGCGTCCAGCGCCCCGATGGCTGCATCGCTCTGCAACGCCACATGCCCACACCAGTTGGGGTCAACCAACCAGGACCAGCTCTCGTTCTCGATACCGAACCCCGGCGGCAGAAGGTCCGGCCTGTAGGCAAAGCTGTCCGCGTTGTGGGTCAGCGGCAGCATGCTGATCCAGTCTGTCGGGCGGTTGGCCAGGGTCCGGTCATGCTGAACATACAGCCGGTCGCAGGGCAGGCTGCCGCCGGCCAGCTCATCCCCAGCGTGCAGCCGGCCCCGCTTGGGCAGGTCGTTGATCTCGTCCCACAAGGCGACCCGGCGGATGTCGATGGGCTGGATGGCGCCGGCCGGCCAGACAAAATCCATGCTATGGAACCATTGGTCGTACAGGTCATAGCGTTCAGGGTGCATCAACGCAATGCGTTGAACCGTCTGTACATCGTGGATCTGGTACTCGATGCGAATGCCCAGTTCTTTTTCCGCGCGCAAGCGAATGGGCTCCAGCAGCGTGACCGATGTGCCCAATACCCGCAACGTGACCGGGCCACTCATGCCGCACGCCCCAGGCGCTGCAAAAAAGCCTGGAAAGAGCGGCGCAGCAGCTGGGTATCCAGATCGCGCACGATGATCACCAGGCGCGAGCGCCGCGCCTGCCCTGGCCACTGGCGAAGATGCACGGGCGGATGCAGGCAGTGCTGTACGCCGTGAATGACGATAGGTTGTTCAGCATCGATCACATTCAAGATCCCTTTGACCCGCAGAATTCGGTCTCCGTGGCATCTTAGCAGCATCGACAACCAAACCCCGAAGGCAAGCCAATCCAACGGTGTGTCGTACTCCAGTGCACACACCTGGGCGCCGCCGTGGTGCGGCTGCCGGGTGGGCGCAAACAGCAGCCACCTGGCGACCTCCTCATCGGGCTCCAGGCTTCTCAGCCCCTCGCCCAGAAGCTGCTCATCGCCCTGCCCGACCGTGCTCGCCAACGCGATGGATGCCGTCGGGTTGAGGGCTTGCAAGTGTGCCAGCAACGGGTCGAGCACCGCAGCGCTTACCAGGTCTGCCTTGCTCACCAGCAGCCGATCGGCAGCCGTGACCTGGCCCAGCCACTCGGGGTGAATCCGCTCCTGAAGCATGGCGTGCTGGGCGTCGACCACCGTCACCATCAGGCCCACGTGATAGCGGCCGCGCAGTTGTGGGTCTCGCTGCAGCGTGGCAAGAATGGGCGCGGGGTCGGCCAGGCCTGTGGTTTCCAGGAGCACGCGGCGAAAAGCCGGAACCTCCCCGCGCGCACGCTTGCCGTGCAGGTCGATCAGCGCTTGCTTCAGATCCCCCCTAACAGAACAGCAGACACACCCACTCGGCAGCAACACCGTATCGGGGGCAACTTCCTGCACCAGCACGTCATCGATCCCCACCTCCCCATACTCGTTGATGAGCACCGCCGTGTCGCCCATGTCCGCATTGGCCAGCACCCGCTTGAGCAAGGTGGTTTTGCCACTGCCCAGAAAACCTGTCAGCACATTGATCTGCAGGCTCATGCCGACGCCTCCAGGTGATCGAGGATGCGCGGATCCAGGGGGTCAAGGGTGCGCCCCAGTATGCTTTCGGCGGTCTGCCAGAGCTGATCCAGACCCGAGGCAACACCCTGCTTGCCGGTAGGGCCTTGCACCAGATACGACGCACCCTGCACGTCACTGACCTTGAGCCTGAAGGGTGCTACCACCTGATTGATCGCGGCGATGCGCCGCAAGCGCTCACGGCGGCCGGGAAGGCTCGTGTCCAGGGGGTCGCTCCAGTGCGCGTCCTCACCGATCAGGCCGCAAAGTCCACACATGGCTCACCTCAAGGCATTACATCGCCGGAATTGGGGTTAAGGGTTTGGCCGACGAACAGGTTGCCGCCAGGCTCGCTCGCCAACAGCACGGCGATCGGTGCCACTTCTTCAGCCTTGCCGAAGCGGCCCAACGGCAGCTCCTTGGCCTTGGCAACCTTCCACGCCTGGCTGATCCCCTCCACCAGCGGGGTTTCAATCGGCCCTGGCGCCACGCAGTTGACCAGTACGTTGCCCTTGCTCACCTCCAGTGCCAGCGACTTGCTGAAACCGATCACGCCGGCTTTGGCTGCCGCATAGTGCGCCAGTTGTGCACCGCCCTTGATCCCCAGCTGGGAGGCGATGTTGATGATGCGCCCCCACTGCTGCGCCAGCATGTACGGCAGCGCGCGCTGGCTTGCGACGAACACGCTGGTCAGGTCCACCCGCAGCATTTCATCCCACATTTCCTGGGTCAGGTCCACACAGGGAGCCTGGGTCAGCATGCCGGCATTGTTGACCAGCACATCGATGCCCCCCAGCGCTGCCACGCAGGCATCTACACCGGCTTGCGCACCCTCCCGGCTACCTACATCAGCAACAGATTCGATCACCTGCGCGCCGCGGTCGCGGCATTGGTTCGCGACTAACGCCAGGCGCTGGGGGTCGCGGTCACACAACACGAGCAGCGCGCCCGCATCGGCGTAGGCATGGGCGATGGCCGCGCCGATGCCACTCCCTGCGCCGGTGATGACGGCGCGGCGGTTCTGCAATGGTTTCATGCTTGTTCTCCTCGCGGCCGCAAGGCGAGCTTGCGGCGCAGCAATTTCCTATTCAGGCCAGCGCACCGTAAGGCCGCCATCGATCACGATGCTCTGGCCGGTGATGTAGCTCGACGCAGGGCCGGTCAGGAAGCAGACCAGGTCGGCAACCTCGCTGGCGCGCCCTACGCGCCCCAACGGGATCGCCTTGCCCGCCTTGGCCAGGCCGTCGGCGCCCAGCGAATTTTTGCTGTCCAGCGATTGCGGGGTTTCGATCAGGCCGGGAATGATGGTGTTGCAACGGAGGCCCCTGGGGGCAAATTCCACCGCCAGGGAGCGGCACAACCCGGGCACCCCAGCCTTGGCCGCTGCGTAATGCGCGTGGTCCTGCCAGCCATACACGCCACCGGCAATCGACGAAATGGCCACCAGTGCGCCGCCTTCCCGAATGTGGCGGCTTGCGCTGCGGAAGGTGCGCATCACGCCGGTAAGGTCGACGTTGAGCATTTCATTCCATTGCTCGTCCGACATTTCCAGCAGCGGCGCCCGGCGCAAAAGCCCGGCGTTGGCCACGGCATAATCGAGCCGACCGAAGCGCTCGACTGCCGCGGCGGCGATGGCGTCCAGTGAGGCGCTGTCGGTAACGTCCATCGCCATCATCGAACATTCGCCGCCGGCCTGGGCGACCAACCGCTCCGTTTCAGCGGGGTCATGCGGGTCGGCGGGCAGGTAGCCGCCCATCACGCGCACCCCCATCCGGGCGTACGCGACGGCGACCGCCTGGCCAATGCCACTGGCAGCCCCAGTGACCAACGCTACGGGTCGAGACATGTGTGCAACTCCTGGTTATTTGACTGAAAGAGGTTCGACATGCCGGGCGGCAAGCATGATCAAGCCCGACAGGAAGCAAGGCAGCGCGCCGAACCAGAGCGCCGCGCTGTGCCATTCACCGCCAGTGGACAACACGCTGGTAATCCCCAGCCCGGCGACGATGGCGCCGATCGGCCCCATGGCATGCACGATGGCGCCGCCTGTGGCACGGATACTGGTGGGGAAGCTCTCGCCCATGAAAAACAACATGGCGGAGTAAGGGCCGGTCAGGAAGAACAGGCCAAGGCTGTAGAAGGCGATGACCGTGACCAGGTCGCTGGGGCCCTGGATCATGGCGAAGAAGGCCAGGCCGCCACACATCCAGCCCAGCGCTACGGTATTGCGCCGGCCAATCCGGTCACCCAGCCAACCGTGAACCAGGTAGCCGATGAAGCCCACCAGGTTGGACAACACCAGGATCCACAAGGAGTTCTCGAACGACAGCTTGTGAACACTCACGATCACCGACGTGCCCAGCACGCTGAACACCTGGATAGCCGACCAGTTCAGCAGGATCGCCAGGCTCAAGACCACGGTCGATCGCAGGGCCGCCCCACGGAAGGCAGCAGCAACACCGGCTTTGGCGTGCTCGTCGTAGTCGACGTTGTACTCGCGCGCCAGGCTGCGCGCGGCAGGTTCGTCGCCTGCTTTGCGCAACTGGTGGATGCGCTGATGCACCTGGAACTGGGGACTTTCCTTGAGCTTGCGCGCCAGGATGGCAACTACCAGCGCAGGTAAAGCGGCGAAGATGAAGCAACCCTGCCAGCCAATGTGCGGCAGCAACAATGCCGTCAGGCCTGCTGCGATCAACGCCCCAACCGGCCAGCCGCTTTGTACCAGGCTGTAGACGAAGCCGCGGCGCTTGATCAGTTTCGGGTCGGTCGACGCTGCGTACACCTCGGTCAGGTAGGTAGCGTTGACCCCTTCCTCGGCGTAACCCAGCCCTGCCACCGAACGCACGGCAATCAACGGCCCCTTGCCCATGCCGGCACACACCGCTGTCAGCGCAGAGCACAGTGCGGTGCCGCCAATGGTGAAGATGATCCCGCCACGGCGCCCGATCTTGTCCACCAGCGGCCCGACAATGAAGGCCACGACAGCGCCGCCGACCGCTACCCAGGTGGCAATTTCCGCCTGTTCAGCTTCACTCCAGGTGAAATGCCCGCCCATGACCGGCAGCAGGGTGCCGAACAGGATGAAATCGTAAACTGCAAAAACCCAGGCGAAGAAGGCAATCCAGGTTGCGTATCTGACATCTCTGGATTCCAGCTGTACCGGTTTCCAGGTACCAGGCTCGGTCACAGGAGCCGTGGTGGTGGCTTGCGTAGTGGTCATATCGGCGCTTCTCTTGTTTTGGATCCGCTTGAAAACGTGCTAACCGAAGCAGTGGCTCAACGCTTGCGCGGTTGGCGCCGGATAAAGTCGTCGGCGATTTCGTCCATGGTGACGAACTTCACACCTGGGTGGCTTTTCATGTGCTCGATAAGCCGCTCGAGCATGAGCAGCACCTGAGGCCGGCCGGACACATCGGGGTGAATGGTGATGGGGAATACCGCGTAGTCATTCTCCCGGTAGACCCAGTCGAACTGATCACGCCACATCTCTTCAAGGTGGCGCGGGTTGACGAAGCCGTGGCTGTTGGGCGATTTCTTGATGAACATCATCGGCGGCAAGTCATCGAGGTACCAGTTGGCCGGTATCTCGACCAGATCGGTCTCTTCACCGCGCACCAAGGGCTTCATCCAGGTATCGGGGTGCTGGCTGTAATCGATTTTGCTCCAGCTGTCCTTCACTCGAACGTAGTAAGGGTGGAAGTCGTTGTGCATCAGGCTGTGGTCGTACTTGATGCCCTTCTTCAGCAGCAGTTCGTTGGTAACGTTGCTGAACTCCCACCACGGCGCCACATAGCCCGTGGGCCGCTTGCCTGCCAACCGGGTGATGATTTCAATCGATTTGTCCAGAACGATTTCTTCCTGTTCCGGCGTCATCGCGATCGGGTTCTCATGGCTGTACCCATGAATGCCCACTTCATGCCCCGCTTCAACCACCGCCTTCATCTGCTCGGGGAAGGTCTCCACCGAATGGCCCGGGATGAACCAGGTTGTGCGCAGGTCATATTGCTTGAACAGCTTGAGAAGGCGCGGCGCGCCCACTTCGCCGGCAAACAGACCGCGCGAGATATCGTCAGGCGAGTCCTCACCCCCGTAGGAGCCCAGCCAACCGGCTACCGCGTCCACGTCAACGCCAATCGATACAAAAATTTCTTTTGTCATTATCTCGACCTCTTGGTTATTCAATTGATTGCAGGCGCCGCTGCCTGCCCGGTGGGCTGGCTCAAAGCCCAGCGCGCACGTAGGGCTCGATCGCCAATGCAGCTCGCAGCAACCCCTTGTCATTCCCACTCGAACTCGAAAGCAGCAGGCTGGTAGGTAGCCCTGCCTCCCCCGTGCCGCTTGGCAACGCAACGCCAGGCATGTCCAACATGCTGCCCGGCATGGTCAGCCGCAGCGTTGCCAGGTTGGTAGCAACGAACAGCTCTGCGTCCTCTTCCAGCGGTGCCAGCAGTGGCGCCACATGGCCGACGGTCGGGGTTACCAGGAAGGCCCCGTCCAGCTCGTGCGCGATCTGTGCTTTCAGTGCTTCGGCAGCCTGGTACAGCAGCACTTGCTTGCTGGCTGGGTAGGCACGGGCGCCCTCGAGCCGCTTGCGCACCCGGGGGTCCAGTTGCTCGGCCTGCGGGCTGTCGAGCAGCCCTTGGTAAAGGGCAAAAGCCTCGGCGCCGCCCAGCCAACCGATTTGCTCGATCACCTCCAGTGCTTGCTGGAAGGCCGGGACAGCTTTGTGCTCGACCACCGCGCCGGCTGCAGCCAACCGCTCCAGTGCCGCAACAAGGTTGGCCCTGACTTCTGGCTGAATGCGTGCGTCGCCCAGCAACTGCGCATCCACGCAAATCTTGAGCCCGGCGATGGGCAGGGCAACGGTGTCTAGCGGCATGCCAAGGTGGTCGCCCAGTAGCAGGTTGTCGAGGACGATGGCATCGCGCACGCTACGGGTAATGGGCCCCAGCGAGTCGAGGGACCGTGCCAGGGGGGTGACCCCTTCGAATGAGTACCGCTTGGCACTGCTGCGGTAGCCGACCAAACCATTGAACGCCGCCGGCACCCGGATGGAGCCGGCAGTGTCGGTCGACATGGCGATAGGGGCCACACCTTGGGCGACCGCAATTGCCGATCCCGATGACGAGCCACCCGGCGCGCGTGCGGCGCCGGCGAAGCCCAGGTTGGTTGGCGTGCCGAAATGGGGATTGAGGCCCAGCCCCGAATACGCCAGCTCACTGAGGTTGGTCTTTGCCACGCTGACCATGCCCGCCCGGCTGAGCGCCGTGGCCAGTGCGCAATCACGCCGCGCCGGTTGCGCGTGCAAGCGCACCTTCGCGCCTGCAGTGGTGATGTGGTCGGCCAGGTCGTACAGGTCTTTCCAGACGACCGGTACCCCATCGAACGCAGACAACGGTTGCCCAGCTTGCCAGCGGCACCTGGCCGCTGCCGCTTCGCGCAGCGCCCGCGCCTCGCACAGGGTGATGAATGCAGCCGGCACCTGCTGAGCGCTCACCAGTGCCGCTTCCATCGCAGTAACAGGGTCGTGGGTTCCCGCAGCAAACTGCCCGGCCAGGGAAAGCGCATCGGCACGCATGGCAAAACCTCTTAAATGTACATTTGTGTAATACGTACATTTGCATAAGCATGCGTCGTGCCAACCTTGTGCAGCGATTCATAGAAGTGCGCGGATCCGTGTTTGCCAAGGGCTGGCGATGGCCCGCTGTAGCCAATCACGGTTGCGCCTATTAAATGTATGTTTTACTGGATGATACATTTTGGGGTGTTCGGTAACAGCCTGCCCCAAAACCGTTCACAGCAGTGTCACCGGGGACCGGTCACATCTCGCTTCGCTTGTGCGAAACTGGCCTCCCACGCTTCATGAGAACCCTCTGATGTCTGTTACCCAACCCCTTGAAGACCGCCCGGCCTCTCGTTACGAGATCATCCGGAACACCCTGCGCGAGGCGATTCTGGGTGGGCAGACGGCGCCAGGGCTGGTGCTGGTGGAGGGGCCTTTGGCAGAACTGTTCGGCACCAGCCGGGTACCGGTACGCCAGGCCCTGAACCTGCTGCATGAGGAAGGGCTGATCCGCCGCTTCGAGGGCCGGGGCTTTCTCGTCGACCCCCAGGGCACCAGCGCAATCCCGTTGCGCGCACCGCTCACGCGCAAGCTCCTGGGGCTGGAGCCACAAGAAGACCTGATCGATTACCGCCCGGTAGGTGAGCGTATTTACGACCACCTTGCCCAGACAGTCGTGCGGTTCATGGTCTTTGGTCATTACCGAATCGATGAGCAGAGTGCCGCCGAAGAACTCAACGTCAGCCGGAATGTCGTCAGGGAATCGTTGATGCGATTGCGCGACAAAGGTCTGGTGGAAAAAGAGCCCTACTCGCAATGGCTCGCCGGCCCGCTGACGGCCGAGGCGGTCAAGCACGATTACGAGCTACGGATGCTGCTGGAGCCGGATGCCCTGCGCCAAGGCGTCGAGCATGTCAGCCGCAGTGATCTTGAAGCGATGCTGCACCGCGTAGTCAGTGCGCAGGCCGCCGGCCGTGATGTGAAGCGCGCCGACATCGAACAACTCGAGCAGGACCTGCATGTGGCCTGCATCGCCGGCGTGGCCAATACCCGCATGGCAGCAGTCATTCGCCAATGTCAGATCCCCATGAATGTCGGCCGGGTCTTGCACGAAGCCCTGCAGTCCAGCAATGACGAAGCCATGCTGGTGGAGCACCGCCTGGTCTTCGAAGCCTTGCTGTACGGCACCGTCGACACTGCCTGTTCATGCCTGCGTGACCACCTGTGCAAGGCCCGCGAACGGACCTTGCAGCGGCTCAAGGTGCTGTCGGTGCTGCCCGAACCTGACGCGCCGGGCTATCTGCAAAGGCTGGCCTGAGGCGTCGGCGGGCCTGCACCCTCCCCGCGTTAAAAAGCGTACCGGGTGCTGAACATGACATTGCGTGGCTCACCGTAGTAGCCGGTGAAGAAGGTCGGGTCCAGGGCGCTGAAATACTGCTTGTCGAACACGTTGTTGACGTTGACAGAAGCGCTCAGCTGCCGGGTGATGTCATAACGCGCCATCACGTTGAACACGGCATACTGTTCCTGCGTCGCCTTGCCCTGGCTCGTCGTCACGCTCATGCCACTTTGCCAGTTCAGGCCCCCGCCGATGGTCAATGGGTTCAGGTCCCCTTGAAGACGGTAGGTCGTCCAGAGCTTTATCAAGTTAGCCGGTGCTTCGGTTCTGATGCGCTCATGGTCGGCATCCTTGGTAACGCTATGGCTGTAGCTTGCGCTGACATTCCAGTCCGGGAGCACTTCGCCAAAGATTTCCATGTCGATACCGCGCGTTTTCGCGCCGGCCACCGCGCGGTAGGCCGACTCGCGCACCGTGCCTTCCACGGTTTCGCCCGTGGGAACCCCCAGGTTGTCCTGTTTTATTTCATAAAGGGCAATGGCCGTGTTGACGCGGCCGTCGAAGAACTCGCTTTTCAGGCCAACTTCGTAGTTGTCCCCTTCCCTCGGCTCCAGGTTCCTGCCGTTTTGCTCTCGTAGGGCTTGAGGCTTGTAGATCGTCGTGTAGCCGGCGTACACCGAATGAATGTCGTCGAGGTCATACACCACCCCGGCATAAGGCGTTATGAAGCCGCTTTCACGGCTTTCGGCAGTGCTGGACGAACGCGTGTAAGGCGGGTTGTAGATGGCTTTCTTCTTGTAGCTGTAGTCACCGACACGGGCACCGACAATCAGCGACAGATCGTCCGCCGGCTTGAAGCGTGCCACCATGTACGCCGCATCCTGGCGAATCGTGGTGTCGTCGTTCATCAGTTTACCGACCGATGTCGGCCGCTCGGTGTCGTTGTCCCAGCTATGGATATTGGCCGGGCGCATCTCCAGGTCGTCATCGTCCGGGTCGCTGTAGTCCTTAAACTGCGAAGCGCTCAGGCCCAATACCAGTTCATGCTCGCGGCCCAGGAACTGGAACGGCCCCTGGGCCATGGCGTCGAGACCCAATTGGCGCTGGGAGCCATAGCCATCTCCCCCGTAAAGGTAGGCGCCCTCACCTGTTTCACGGTCAGGTGCCCCACCACTGAGCGAAGCCAGCGAATAGTCCCGGGTGCTGTACATGTTGTTCACGGCCAGCTTCAGTTTCCAGTCGTTGCCCAGGCCGTGCTCGAGGGTCGCGAAGGTATTGAGCGTGTTCTGCTGGCGATAGCTCCAGCGCGCCCCGGCGTTGATGGAGCGTGGGAAGTCAGTCTGCTTGCCGTCGCTGTAGAACAACGGGAAGCTGGCGAAGGATACGCCACGCGGGTCATTCTTCTGGTAGTCGAAACCGACCGTCAGCAGCGTACTGTCGGTGAGGTCAGCTTCCAGAATGCCGTAATACGTTTGCTTCTCCTGCTGGTAGTGGTCGATGAAGCTGTTGCCCTGCTGGTAAGCCATGACAGCGCGGCCGCGCAAGCGCGCATCGGTGGTCAGCGGGCCAGACACATCCACTTCGGTGCGATACGTGTCCCACGAGCCTGCGCCGGCGCTGACCGAGCCCTGGAACCCGGCGGTTGGCCGCTTGCGGACCAGGTTGACACTGCCAGAGGGGTCGCCGGCACCGGTCATCAAACCGGTGGCGCCCCTGACGATTTCGACCCGGTCATAGACCGAGGTATCGATCAGGCTCTGCGGGCTTGCGCTGGTTTGCACGATCAAGGTGGTCGGGATGCCATCGAACTGGTAACTGTCCAGGGCATACCCACGCGAATAGATGTTCACGCGTTCACTGTCGATGTTCTGCACGGAAAGGCCTGGCGTCTGTTTCAGCACATCGCTCAGTGTGGTGAGTTGCTGGTCTTCCATGCGCTGGCGTGTCATCACGCTGACCGTTTGCGGGGTCTCGCGCAATGACAAGGCAAGCTTGGTGGCGGCGTTGGTGGCACCCGTGGTGTAGGCGCCGGTCCCTTCCGTGATGGCGCCCAGGCCTGCTGCATCGATGGTGGTAGCGCCCAGCTGCAGGGCCCCGCCGGGTTCCATGCTGGCGAGTACGAACCGTTTTTCGCCAGCCTGCACAATGCGCAACCCGCTGCCCTGAAGCACGTGGGCGAAACCTTGCTCCACCTCGTAGCTACCGTGCAGCCCTGGCGAGCTCAAGCCCGCTGTTTGTTCCGAGCTGAAGGTGATCATCACGCCACTGGCGGCAGCGAGCTGACTCAAGGCGGCAGCCAACGTGCCAGCGGGGATGTCATAGTCGATCGGTTTGGCCCAGGCAGGCGTCACCGCCAATACGGCGCCAGCAAAGCACAGGGCCCGTGCTGTGGGTTGGCCGCAAAGGCCAGAAAAGAGGGGGCGTACTTGCATGAAAGGTTTCCTGTCAGCGTTGGCAATGGGTGCGTCTGATGCGCACATGCAGGTAGAGCCGAAACAGGAATGAAAATCTGTTACCCCTCTATGCAGAAAAATTCACCGTCATGCCGCCTGGCGTTCCAGCCTTACCCAGTAACGGGTCAGGCGGCGGACCCGAACCGGCAGTGAGGCCTCCAGGTTGGCCAGCGCGCCCTCGGTATCGTCGAGCAGAAAAGTGCCGGAGATCCGCAGGCCGGCGATATCAGGCGAGCAGCTCAGCACACCGTGGCGATAGCGGGAGAGCTCGGCCAGTACCGCATCCAGGCGCCAGTCCACGGCAACCAGCATGCCGCGCGCCCACGCAGAGCCCTGTTCTGGCGCTGGCTGCAGGGGGCCTATGGTGGTTGCGCTGAAGCTCACGGCCTGCCCCGCTTCGGCGCGCAGTGCCTGGCCGAGGCCCAGTTGCGGCCTGACCCGCACGGCATGCGCTTGCACGGCAACCCGGGTAGTGCCATCGTCCTGACGCACCGTGAATCGGGTGCCGAGCGCCTCGACACGCCCCTGCGCAGTCTGCACGCTAAGGGCGCGAGCATCTTTTGCGGTGTCGACCAGAATGGCACCTTGGCGCAACACGATCAGCCGTTGCTGGGCATCGAACAGCACATCCACCCGCGTGGCGGTATCCAGCACCAGTACACTGCCATCGGCCAGCGTCAGCCGCTGCCGTTGGCCGACGCCCGTGCTGTAGTCGGCGGCGAAGGGCGAAGCCCGGTAGCCTGCCCAGCCGGTTGCACCGACCCCAAGCAGCACGACCAGCTGTTTGAGTACCGCCCTTCTATGCTGGCGTGCCTGCTCGATGGTGGTGGAGACCACGCCAGCGGGTGCCAGGCTCAAACGTTGTTGCAACCGCTCTACACGCTGCCAGGCTTGTGCATGCACGGGGTCGGCATCCAGCCAGGCCTGCCATTGCGCGCGGGTGGCCTGGGTGGCGCTGCTGTCATTGAGGCGAACATGCCATTCAACCGCCTGGGCCAGTACCTGGTTCATTCGCCGTCCATCAACAGGCAGTGCATCAGGCCCTTGGCCAGGTGCTTGCGCACGGTGCTGACCGACACATTGAAACGCTCGGCGGTCTTCTCATACGTCAGCCCATCCAGTTGCACAGCAAGGAATATTTGCCGTGTACGCAGCCCCAGGCCGTCGAGCATGCGGTCTATGGCCAGCAGGCTTTCCAGAATGATTGCCCGGGTCTCGGCACAGGGCGCATGAACGTCTGGCCTGGACGCCAATGCTTGCAGGTACGCCTGCTCCAGGCTGCGGCGGCGATACAGGTCGATGACCAACCCGCGCGCGATGGTCGCCAGGTAATGACGGGGGTGCTGCAGCGAATGGGCGGTGCGCGCGACCATTACCCGTACGAACGTGTCCTGGGCAAGATCGGCAGCATCCGCCGAATTACTCAAACGTTGGCGCAACCAGCCACGTAGCCAACCGTTGTGATCCTGATACAGCCTGTGCAGGTGTTGATGGTGCGTCGTTTCCGTGACCGATCCGGACATCTTGTTACCCACGCGAAAACGAGAATAGGAATTCATCGCGATTGTAATGGGCTTGTATCTCGCTGGGAAGCTGTGCACCACCGCTAGCGGGTAGTTCACTTGAGTGTGAGTAACACCCAATGGGGCTGCTTCGCAGCCAATCGTCGGCAAGCCAGCTCCTACAG